>JAVBYL010000371.1 GCA_030824035.1 Humidesulfovibrio sp. | reverse complement strand
CCCGGACAGCGGACCCGTCGGCGGGCTGGACAGGACGGCGCACCTGCCTGGGCACCCCCTCTGCCGCTGGGCCCTTGACGCGGCAGTGCGGATAAATCAATACGTGGAGGCCGACTTTCCCCGTTTCGCCCACAACGCTCAGGGCGGATCCCCAGCACGGCCGGATGCAGACCGGCTGGCGGCGGTCACGGCTTCAAGGACGTTCAGCATGCATGAAGCAGCCAGCCACGTGCAACGCCCCCGCGTGAAGGGCCGTTCCCTGTTCATCGGGGAGCGGAAGTTCTTTGTCCGGGGCGTCACCTATGGTCCATTCCCGCCCGACGAGAACGGCGACCACCTGCCGCCCCCGGCGCGTGTTGAGGCGGACTTCCGCCAGATGCGCGGCTGCGGGGTGAACACCATCCGCATCTACTGGCTGCCCCCGGCCTGGCTCCTGGACCTGGCGCTGGCCCACGGCATCTGGGTCATGGTCGGCATCCCCTGGCCGCAGCACATCTGCTTCCTCGACCAGTGGGAGGTCAAGGAGGACATCCGTGGAACCGTGCGCGACGCGGTGCGCTCCACACGCTGCCACCCGGCGGTGTTCTGCTGGCTCATCGGCAACGAGATACCCAGCCACGTGGTGCGCTGGCATGGCGCAAGGAAGATGGAGCGCTTCCTCAAGTCGCTCTACGGGATAGTGAAGCGGGAAGACCCCGAGGCCCTGTGCAGCTACGCAAACTACCCGTCTACCGAATATCTGCGCCTAAAATTTTTGGATTTTCTCTGCTTCAACGTCTACCTGCACCAGGAGGAGGCCTTCCGCCCCTATCTCAAGCGGCTGCAGAACGTGGCCGAGGAACTGCCCCTGGTGCTGTCGGAGTTCGGCATGGACTCCATGCGCCACGGCGAGGAGGCGGTGGCCGAGCTCTACGACTGGCAACTCAGGACAGCCTTCGAGCTCGGGGTCTCCGGCACAGTGGTCTTCGCCTGGACCGACGAATGGTTCACCGGCGGGCAGCTCATCCAGGACTGGGCCTTCGGCGTGGTTGACGCCGCCAGAAAACCGAAGAAGGCCCTGGAGTCCCTGGCGCGGGTGTACAACAGCCCGCTGCCCATGTTGCCGGCCGAGCCGCCCCTGATCTCCGTGGTGGTGTGCGCCTACAACGCCCAGCCCACCATGGAAGCCTGCCTGGCCTCCTTCCTCCGGGTGGCCTATCCCCGCTTCGAGGTCATCGTGGTGGACGACGGTTCAAGGGACCAGACCGGGGCCATCGCCGACCGCCATGCCGGGCTGCGCCCTGACATTTTCCGGGTCATCCACCAGCCCAACCGGGGGCTCTCCGTGGCCCGCAACGTCGGGCTTGAGGCGGCGTCGGGCGAGATCACGACCTACACCGACTCAGACTGCTACGTGGACCCGGACTGGCTGACCTACATGGCCTGGGCTTTCACCGACGAGCGGTTCGCCGCCGTGGGCGGGCCCAACCTGCCCCCGCCCGAGGACAACCGGATCGCGGCCTGCGTGGCCGTCTCGCCGGGGGCGCCCACCCACGTGCTGCTCACCGACGACATCGCCGAGCACATTCCCGGCTGCAACATGGCCTTCCGCACCGAGATCCTCAAGTCCGTGGGCGGGTTCGACGCCACCTACCGCGCCGCAGGCGACGACGTGGACGCCTGCTGGCGGATCATGGACCAGGGCCACATCATCGGCTTCAGCGCGGCCATGTACGTCTGGCACCACCGCCGCAACACCATCAAGGCGTATCTGAACCAGCAGAAGGGCTATGGCCGGGCCGAGGCCCTGCTGACCCCAAAGCACCCGGAGCGCTTCAACACCCTGGGCAACTCCCGCTGGGGGGGCCGCATCTATGGCGACATCTCCGGGCGCACCCTGACCATGCGTCCGGTCATCTACCACGGCGTGTTCGGCACCGGCCTGTTCCAAACCCTGTACGAGCCGCCCGCCTCGCTGGCCGCGCACCTGCCGCTGTCCTTCGAGTGGATAACGCTGGCCGCCGCCCTGGTGGTCCTCGGACCGGCCCTGCCCTGGCTGGCGCTGGCGGGCTCCGCCATGCTGGCGGCCAGCCTCGCCTGGTCGGTGAACCGCGCGGCCTTTGCCAAGCTGCCACCGGCGTACGATGACTGGCTGGCCCGCTTTATCATCGTGCTGCTGACCCTGAGCCAGCCCGTGCTGCGCGGCTGGACCCGCTACACGACGCTGATGAGCCTGGCCGGGACCTACGCCCGGAGCGGGCGCGGGGCCGCCGCACCGGCCCAGGCCGGCGTTGCGCCGGAGCTCCGGGGCATGCCCGAGGTCTCTGTGCTGAGGAAGCTGCGCGATCTGCCGGACCAGCTAATCCACTTCCTGTCCTTCCACCGCTTCTTCTGGAATAACCGGGGGGTGGAGCGCGAGACCCTGCTGGACATGCTCATGGCCACCCTGCAAGGCCTGAACTGCCGCCCGCGCATCGACACGGGCTTCGCGGCCTCGGGCAAGCCGCCCTGGGACATGGAGGTGCGCCCTGGCCTGTGGAGCAAGGTGCAGATGCGCCTGACCGTGGAGAACCACGGCGGCGACAAGCGCTTCGTGCGTCTGGCCGGCTCGGTGCTGCCCACGGGCCCGGCGCTGGCCGTCCTCGCCCTGGGGCTGCTGCTCATGGCCTGGGCCATGTCTCGTGAGCTGACCGTGGCCGCCTGGGGCCTCCAGGCCGCGTTGGCCGCCTTCACCCTCTGGGTTGTGCGCGACAGCATCCGGGGCGCCCGGCTGGTGAGCTTCGTGGTGCAGCACATGAACCTGCGCGCCGGAACCCCGGCTCCCGGTCCGGACGGGGCATAGGAGGCGGGCGGTGCGCGTGCTGCGGGTACTCATGGGCTATGCCAAGCCGCACCTGGCGACCTTTGCCGGGGCCCTGGCCCTGGTGGGCGTCATCACCTGCCTGGAGCTGCTCAAACCCTGGCCCATCAAGCTGGCCTTCGACCAGATCATCGACAACCAGCCCCTGGTGCTCTTCGGCCGCGAGCTGCCCTTCACGGCGCTGGACAGCGGGGCGCAGATCGCCCTGGCCGCAGGCCTGTACGTGTTCGCGCACTTCGCCGTGGGCTTCATCCAGCTCCTGAACAACTACATCACCATCCGCATCGGCCAGGACCTGGTGCACGACCTGCGGGTGCGGCTTTTCGAGCACCTGCAGTGCCAGCGCCTGCTCTTTCACCACACCCAGCCCACGGGCGACCTTATCTACCGCATCATGGGCGACTGCTACGCCGTGCAGGCCCTGCTCATGAACGGCGTGTTCACCACCATCACCTCCACCGCCTTTTTGGCGGGCATGTTCCTCATCCTGCTGCGGCTGGACGTGGAGCTGACCCTCTACGCCCTGTGCATCACCCCGCTTTTGTTCCTGGCCATCGGGCGCGTGGGCCGGACCATTGGCGCATTGAGCTGGGAGACCAACGACCTGGAGTCGCGGCTTTACTCCCGGGTGGAGCGCACCTTCGGGGCCATCTCGCTGGTGCAGGCCTACACGCGGGAGCCGGAGGAGAAGGCCCGCTTCGAGGAGGAATCGCACCACACCTTCCAGCGCAAGCTGAAGCTCTTCTCCTGCCAGACCTTCTTCGGCTGGGCTGTGGGGGCCCTCACCGCCCTGGGCAGCGCCCTGGTGCTCTACGTGGGCGTGCGCCACGTGGTGGACGGCCTGCTCACCAAGGGCGAGCTCACCGTGTTTCTGGCCTACCTGGCCTCGCTGTACGCGCCGCTTTCCCAGCTGGCCCAGATCACGGCGGACATCCGCTCCTCTTCCATGCGCATCCGGCGCGTGTTCGAGATTCTGGACCAGGACCAGGCCATGCCGGAGAAGCCCGGCGCGCCCGCCCTGCGCATAACCCAGGGCGAGGTGCGCTACGAAGGCGTGGGCTTCGGCTACCAGCCCGGCCAGCCGGTGCTGTGCGGCGTCAGCTTCACCGCTCCCGGCGGGGGGCTGGTGGCCGTGGTGGGCAAGACGGGTTCGGGCAAGACCTCGCTCATGGGCCTGCTGACGCGCTTCTTCGACCCCCAGGAGGGCCGGATCCTGGTGGACGGCCAGGACCTGCGCGACGTGGAGCTGCGAAGCCTGCGCCGCCAGGTGGCCGTGGTGCTGCAAGAGACCACGCTCTTCCCCATGTCCGTGCGCGACAACATCGCCTACGCCCGCATGGACGCCACCGACGAGGAGGTCCGCGCCGCCGCCGAGGCCGCCGGCGCGCATGAGTTCATCGACGCCCTGCCCCAGGGCTACGCCACGGTGTTGGACGAACGCGGCTCCAACCTCTCCGGCGGCCAGCGCCAGCGGCTGTCCATCGCCCGGGCCCTGCTCAAGGACGCCCCCATCCTCATCCTGGACGAGCCCACCTCCGCCGTCGACGCCGAGACCGAGGCATCCATCATGGACGGGGTGCACCGGCTCATGCGCGGGCGCACCACCTTCGTCATCGCCCACCGCCTGTCCATGATGAAGCGCGCGGACCTCATCCTGGTCATCAAGGAGGGCCGCCTGCTGGAGTCCGGCTCCTTCGCCCGGCTCATGGCCCTGGGCGGGGAGTTCGCCCGGCTGCACGCCCTGCAGCAGAAGACCGGCCAGGGCGGGCCTGACGTCGAGCTCGGCGCGGAGCCCGATGCCGATGGCGCTGCGGAAGAGGGCCAGCCATGAAGCGCCGCACCATCATCGTCACTGGCCTGGCCTGCACCTACCCCGTGGGCGGCGTGTTCTGGGACTACATGCAGTACCTACTGGGGTTCCTCAAGCTCGGGCACGACTGCTACTACCTGGAGGACTCCGGCAAGTGGACCTATGACTGCGCGGAGCGCACCTTCACCGGCGACGCCGCGCGCAACGCGACGCAGCTCATGGCCCAACTGGAGGCCCTGGCTCCGGGCCTGTCGGGGCGCATCTGCGTGCGCGACGCCAGCGACACCCACTGGGGCATGGACGCCCGGGCCCTGGCCGAGGTGGTCGGGCGCGCGGACCTGTTCCTGAACATCTCTTGCAACTGCCAGATGCGCGAGGAGTACCTGCGCATTCCGGTGAAGGCGCTGCTGGACTCCGACCCGCTCTACACCCAGGAGCATGTGCCCCCCTACCTGGACGGCAGCCTGGACGAACCCACCACTTGGAGCATCAACCAGTTGCGCAAGCACGACGTCTTCTTCAGCTTCGGAGAGAACATCGGCCGAGCCTCCTGCCTAGTGCCCACCGGCGTGTTCGACTGGCTGCCCACCCGCCAGCCCATCGTGCTGGACTGCTGGCGACCCGGCACACGGCCCAGCCGCCCGGTGTTCAACACCGTCATGAGCTGGCAGCCCGCCGAGCGCGGCCCCCTGGTGGCCGGGAGGCAATACGGCGGCAAGGACTTCGAGTTCCAGAAACTCATGGACCTGCCGCGCCGCACCAGCGCCGCGCTGGAGCTGGCCATCGGCGGTGGCGAGCCCCCCTGGGAGCGGCTGCTGGAGGCGGGCTGGCGGCTGGTGGACGGCTGGTCCGTCTCGCGCAATCCCGATTCCTATCGTGACTACCTGGCCAGCGGCCTGGGCGAGTTCTCCACGGCCAAGAACGCCTATGTGGCCTCGCGCTCGGGCTGGTTCTCCTGCCGCAGCGCCTGCTACATGGCCCTGGGCAGGCCCGTGGTGGTCCAGGACACCGGATTTTCGGACTTCCTGCCCACCGGGGAGGGACTGCTGGCCTTTTCCGACGAGGACGGGGCCCTGGCGGCGCTGGACGCCGTGCGCTCCGACTGGGAGCGCCACGCCCTGGCCGCGCGCCGCACGGCCGAGGAGCACTTCGACTCGGCCAAGGTGCTTGCGCGCCTGCTGGCCGACGCAGGCCTGTAGGAGGGACGCATGGCGCGCGCACTCATCCTGTCACTGGCCCTGCTTGCGGCTTGGGTTAGCCAGGCCACGGCGGGCATGGTCACGCTGGTGTTCGACGACGGCCTGCGCGGCGTGCACCAGTACGCGCTGCCCATCCTGCGCCCCCTGGGACTGGCGGGCGTGGCCGCCGTCATCGTGGAGCCCCTGGAGTCCGGCAACGCCGACTACATGACCGTGGCCCAGGTCCGCGAGCTCCAGGCCTCGGGCTGGGAGATCGCCTCCCACGGCCTTTCCCACCGCCGCATCACCGACATCCCGGCCAGGTACGCCTCTGAGGCCGTCTCCCGCTGGCGGGCCGACCCCACCGCTCCGGGCATGGTCCAGGCCTACACGCCCCACCAGCAGGTGGCCTGCGTGCTCCAGGGCGAGCTCCGGCTGGCCCCGGAGCCATCGTTGGCGCTGGCCTCCCGCAGGCCCGGCTCCTACTTCTTCGACCGCATCACCGGGGAGCTGCACGTCAACCCGCAGTCTCCGGGAGCCGACGGCGAGATCCGCCTGTGCTCCTACGAGCGCGAGATGGCGGAGTCCCGCCAGCGCCTGGAGGCCCTGGGCCTGCACGCCTCCAGCTATGTGGTGCCCTACAACTACGTCAACGACGACGTCATCGAACTGGGCCGCAGGCATTACGCCCGCATGGCCGCAGGCTACGACGGCGACGGCCTCAACCGGGGTGCGGACCCCCACCGCATCGTGCGCAGCGTGGTGCATGCCGGCCAGCCCGCGCAGGAGCTCATCGAACTGGTGCAGCGCGAGGTGCGCGGCCAGGACGCCTGGCTGGTGCTCTGCCTGCACGACGTGGGCAGCGGTCTGGGCTGGGAGCCCTGGCCCGCAGGGGAGCTCAAGGCGTTCGCCGCCTGGCTCCGGGACAACGGCATCGACGTGGTGACCCTGGCCCAGGGCGCGGAGCGCATGGCGCGCGGCCAGGCCAAGGCTGCGCGGTGAGGCCTCCCGTGGCGCGTCCCCTCAAGATCGTCGTCTGCGGCTACCTGGTGGGCTTTCCCCTGGGCGGCATGGCCTGGATGCTCGGCCACTGGCTGCTGGGCCTGCATCGCCTGGGGCACGAGATCCTGCTCATCGAGGACGCCGGGGACTGGACCCCGGCCTACAACCCCGTCACCCTCGAATGCGGCCCGGACTCGGAATACGGACGCGGCGTGCTGCGCCGCTTCCTGGCCCACCTGGGCCTGTCCATCCCCTGGGCCTACCGCTCCGGCCTGGAGCGGCGCACCTACGGGGTGAGCGAACAGGACATCGACGCCTGGTGCTCCTCCTGCGACATGTTTCTGAACATCTCCGGCATCGCGCCCCTGCGCGAGAGCTACATGAAGGCGCGCCTCAAGGTCTTCATCGACACCGACCCGGTGTGGACCATGGTCAAGGGCTCCCAGGTCCCGGCGGATTACGCCTACTGCCTAGCCCACGACGCCCACTTCACCTTCGGCTGGAACCTGCCTGGGGGCGGCACCCCGGTGCCCCTGCTGGACATCGACTGGAAGCCCATGCTCCCCCCGGTGGTGCCGGACCTCTGGACGCCGCTTGAGACCTCAAGCGGCCACTGGACCACCATCGGCTCCTGGGACGCGCGCGACCGCGACATGGAGCTGGGCGGGGAGACCTACTTCTGGCGCAAGAACCTGGAGTACGAAAAGATCATCAACCTGCCGGGCAAGGTTCCGGCCGGGGAGCGCTTCGAGCTGTCCTACTCCGGCATGCCGCCGGAGGAGGTCCGGCGCTACGAGTCCAGGGGCTGGATCATCAGCGACGCGCTCAAGACCTCGCGGGACTTTCTGGACTACCGCGAGATGATCCGTTCCTCGCGCGGGGAGTTCACCGTGGCCAAGGACCTGAACATCCGCATCCGCAGCGGCTGGTTCTCCGACCGCGCCGCCTGCTACCTGGCGGCGGGCAGGCCGGTCATCAACCAGGACACCGGCTTCGACGCCT
>JAVBYL010000081.1 GCA_030824035.1 Humidesulfovibrio sp. | reverse complement strand
GGACGAATCCTGCCTTTCCTGCATGCCCGTGGCCGAGCTGGTGGCGCTGTGCAGGCACCTGGCCGCCCGCGTTGCGGAGCGGGAGGGAGCCCCGGTGCAGGCCATGGCCAACGCCGAGAAGATGGAGGCCATGGGCATGTTCGCCGGTGGCATCGCCCACGATTTCAACAACATTCTCGGCATCATTGCCAACCGCGCCACCCTGGCCCTGGTGGCCCAGTACAGCAACCCCGACCAGTGCGAGCACATGAAGCAGATCATCCGCGCCACGGACCGGGGCAAGGAGCTCATCAAGCAGATCCTCACCTTCAGCCGCCCCGGCTCCGGCGAGCTGGTGCCCCTGGCCCTGGGACCCATCCTGGAGGATACGGCGAGCTTCCTCACCGCCAGTCTGCCCGCCAGCGTGGCCGTGCGGCTGGAGGCCTGCCCCTGCCCCGTCGTCGTCCGGGGCGACCCCACCCAGGTGTCGCAGATTGTGATGAACCTGGCAGCCAACGCCGCCGCCGCCATGCCCACGGGCGGCGCGCTCACCATCCGCCTGGGGCTGGGCGAGGGCGAGGCGCTCATCGAGGTGGAGGACACCGGCCAGGGCATGAACGAGGAGGTGCTGCGGCGCATCTTCGAGCCGTATTTCACCACGCGCAGCGGCGGGCGCGGCACTGGCCTCGGGCTGGCGGTGGTGCACGGCATCGTCAAACGCCACGGCGGAACCATCCACTGCGAGTCCTGGCCGGGGCGCGGCACCCGCTTCACCATCCGGCTGGGCGCCTGCGGGGGCGAGGTGGCGGCGGGCCCAACCGGCCCGGAGGCCAGCGGGGCGGAGGCCGTTTTGCCGCACCTGAACCACAGCCTGAATCACGGCCAAGGGCACAGCCACAGCCAGTGCCGCATTCTTTTCGTGGACGACGAGGCGGAGCTGGCGCGCTCCAGCCGCAAGCTGCTGGAGAGCTTCGGCCACCAGCCCACGGTCTATACCAATCCGGCCCAGGCCCTTGCGGACTTTTCCCGCGCCCCGTACAGCTACGATGTCGTCATCACGGACATGCTGATGCCCGACATGAACGGCCAGGAGCTGTCCCGCGAGGTGCTGGCGCTCAATCCGGCCATGCCCATCATCCTGTGCACCGGCTACAGCGAGGCCTTCACGCGGGAGCAGGCGCTGGCGGCGGGCATTCGCGGCTATGTGCCCAAGCCCATCGACTGGATCGAACTCAACACGCTCATCGGCGAGCTGACGGCCAAGGGACACCCCTTGCCCCGGGCCTAGGCCGCCGCATACCGCAGGAACACACGCCCCATGGCCAGCATCCTCATCATAGACGACGACCCCGGCTTCGGCCTTGTTCTGGCGGAGGTGGCCAAGGCCCTGGGCCACAAGACCTCCTGGGCCATAACCCTGGCCCATGGGCTGGAGATGGCCCCCCGCGTGGAGCCGGACCTCATCTTTCTGGATGTGCACCTGCCGGATGGCAACGGCCTGGACGCCATCGGCCCCTTGAAGAGCTCGGCCTCCCGGCCGGAGATCATCGTGGTGACGGGCCTGGTGGACGCCGAGGGCGCGGAAACAGCCATGCAGGGCGGCGCCTGGGACTATGTGGAGAAGTCCAGCACCCAGGTGCAGCTGGCCCTGAGCATGAAGCGCGCCCTGCGCTACCGCGAGGCCACCCGGGCGGGCGCGGGTGTGCTGCGGCGCGGCGGCATAGCCGGGGATGGGCCGCGCATGGCCCAGGCCTTGGCCGTTGCCGCGCGGGCCGCCTCGGGCGATTTGTCAGTGCTGCTCAGCGGGGAGTCCGGCACCGGCAAGGAGCTTTTCGCCCGCTGCATTCACGAGAACAGCCAGCGCGGACGCGGCGAGTTCGTCGTCATCGACTGCGCGGCCCTGCCGGAAAATCTGGTCGAGAGCATCCTGTTCGGCCACGCCAGGGGCGCCTTCACCGGCGCGGATGTTCCCCGCGAGGGCTTGGTCAAGGCCGCGGACGGCGGCACGCTGTTTTTGGACGAGGTGGGCGAGCTGCCCCTGGGCGTGCAGAAGGTTTTTCTGCGCGTGCTACAGGAGCGGCGGTTCCGGCCCGTGGGGGCCAAGGCCGAGGTGGGAAGCGACTTCCGGGTCATTGCCGCCACCAACCGCGACCTGGAGGCCAGGGCGGCCCAGGGCCTGTTTCGGGAAGACCTGCTGTACCGCCTCAAGGCCATTCACCTGGAGCTGCCGCCCCTGCGCGAGCGCCTGGAAGACCTGCCGCCGCTGGTGAGCCACCGCCTGAGCCAGGCGGGCCAGGGCCGGCAAGCCAGCCCGGAGCTGCTGGACGAGCTGCGCCTGCACTCCTGGCCCGGCAATGTGCGCGAGCTGTACCAAACCCTGGACCAGGCCAGCGCCGTGGCTGGGGGCGAGTCGCGGCTGCACCCGGAACACCTGCCCCAGGCCCTGCGCGCCGTCACCCTCAAGGCCCGCTACGGCGGCCCGGAAAGGCGCATGGGGACTGGAATGGGGCAAGGGATGGGACAATGTTCCGCACCGGCCCTGGACCCCGCGCAGCTGCCGCCCTACCGCGAATACCGCGATAACGCCGCGCGCGAGGCCGAGCGCAGGTATATGGAGGCGCTTTTCGCCGCCGCTGGCGGCAGCCCCAAACGGGCCTGCGCGCTTTCCGGCCTTTCGCGCACCAGGGTGTACTGCCTGGCCAAGGCCCACGGGCTGCTCAAGGACGCCGACGGATAAGTCGGGCGATGTTCACTTTTTCGGGATTTTTGTCCCACTAAAGTGGACGGCGGCCTTTTCTCTATTAACACGCTAATAAGACAGTATAATTCTATTTGCCTCTACTCGTTCTGCCATCACTGTCCCGTTATTGGGAACACTTTCGCCACTCGCCGTTTTTGTCCCACGCTCCCTCCATTCCATAACAAGCTGAAATAATAAGATGTACAAGGGCTGAGTCCTTCGGCACGGGTTTTGCCTATGCGCTGTGGAATACAGGACGATAGGCGGCGGCCCTGTCGCCGATGCAACCAAGGGGGAACACGATGCTTAAGAATCTCAGTCTCGGCATGAAAATCGGCGGAGGGTTCGGCATACTCATCCTCATCGCCATGCTGCTGGGCGGCGTGGCCATTTGGAACATGCAGCGCGTGGGAAACATTGCGGAAGGGTTGGAGACTGAGATCGCGCCCCAGGCGGAGATCACCTCCCTGCTGGAGCGCGGGCAAACGCGCGCCATGTACGACATGCGCGGCTACAACCTGAACGCCGACGAAAAACTTTTCAGCGACGCCATGAAGCGCATGGACGAGCTGCAGGGCAACGTGGCCAAGGCCAAGGAGCTGGCCGCCAAGCACCCGACCCTGCACGAGCTTGCCGCGGCCATGCCCAAGGTGGAGGCCAAGGTGACCGAGTACCGGGGCCTGATGCAGGAGACCAAGCGCCAGGAGGACCTGCTGGCCGCCGAGCGCAAAAATATGATCGAGGCCGCCACGGGCTTCATGGACAACTCCAACAAGTTCCTGGATGACCAGACCAAGGCGCTGGATGGCGTGCTCTCCGCCGGCAAGCCGGACATGAAGCAGGTTCGCGAGCGCACGGACAAGGTCAAGTGGATCAATGAGGTCATCGAAGTCGGCAACAGCATCCGCATTGCCAACTTCCGGGGCCAGGCGACGAAGGACATGTCCGGCGTGGTCGAGGCCATGAAGAAGTTTGAGGATGTGGACAAGAACATCGAAAAGATCCGCACCGTGACCCGCAACGAGGCCAACCTCAAGCAGCTCGACCTCATCAAGGCCTCCGGCGCGGGCTACAAGAAGGCGCTGGAAGGCATGATCGCCGTGTTCGAGGCCCAGTCCATACTGGGCAAGAAGCGCCGCGATGTGGGCATGGAGAGCCTGGCCCTGGTGCAGGAAGTTGCCGCCAAGGGCGTGAAGGACACCAGCGATGGGTCCGCCCAGGCCGCCAGCGCCCTCTCCGCCGCCAGCACCATCATGATCACCGGCCTGGTCATCGCCCTGCTGCTGGGCGTCATCGTGGCCTTCTTCCTCACCGTGGGCATCACCCGCCCCGTCATGCAGGGCGTGGACTTCGCCAAGCGCATGGCCGAGGGCGACTTCACCACCCAGCTCGACATCAACCAGAAGGACGAGATCGGCGTTTTGGCCGCAGCCCTGAACGACATGGTGGTGCGCCTGCGCCAGGTTGTGGCCGATGTGCGCGGCGCCACCGAGAACGTGGCCAGCGGCAGCGAGGAGCTTTCCGCCTCCAGCGAAACGCTCTCCCAGGGGGCCACCGAGCAGGCCGCCGCCATCGAGGAAGTGTCCTCGTCCATGGAGCAGATGGCCTCCAACATCAAGCAGAACGCCGACAACGCCCAGCAGACCGAGAAGATCGCCCTGCAGGCTTCCAAGGACGCCCAGGAGGGCGGTGTGGCCGTCAACAAGGCCGTGGGCGCCATGAAGAACATCGCCGAGAAGATCGGCATCATTGAGGAAATAGCGCGGCAGACCAACCTGCTGGCCCTGAACGCCGCCATCGAGGCCGCCCGCGCGGGCGAGCACGGCAAGGGCTTTGCGGTGGTAGCGGCGGAGGTGCGCAAGCTGGCCGAGCGCAGCGGCAACGCGGCCGGGGAAATCAGCGAGCTGTCCAGCTCCACCGTCTCCGTGAGCGAGAAGGCCGGCGAGATGCTGATGAAGCTTGTGCCGGACATCCAGCGCACCGCCGAGCTGGTGCAGGAGATTGCCGCCGCCAGCAATGAGCAGAACGCCGGGGCCGACCAGATCAACAAGGCCATCCAGCAGCTCGACCAGGTCATTCAGCAGAATGCCTCCGCCTCCGAGGAAATGGCCAGCACCTCCGAGGAGCTCTCCAGCCAGGCCCAGCAGCTGCAGCAGACCATGGGCTTCTTCCGGGTGGATGTGAGCGGAGCCGCCGTGATGCGCAAGCCCAGAAAGCCCATGGCCCTGCCCGCCGGTCCCTCGGCCAAGGCCGCCGCGCACCATGCGCCCGCCCCCAAGCCCTCGCGCGGTGGCTCCAAGGGCGGCGGCATCGACCTGGACCTGAGTTCCGACCACGCCGAGGACGGCGACTTCGAGAAGTTCTAGCCCCTGCGGGAGGCATGTAACCCCGCACAGGAGGGCTTATGGCAGCGGAAACACAGCGAGACGGAATACTGGACACCAGCCAGCACCTGACCTTTACCCTGGGCAAAGAGGTCTTCGCCCTGGACATAAGCAGTGTGCGGGAAGTGCTGGAACTCACCCCCATCACCAAAATCCCGCGCACGCCGGACTTCATGTGCGGGGTCATCAACCTGCGCGGGCACGCCGTGCCGGTCATGGACATGCGGCTCAAGTTCGGCATGCCCCAGGCCAAGACCACGGTGGACACCTGCATCATCATCGTGGAGGTCACCTTCGAGGGCGAGCGCATCGTCATGGGCGGCCTGGTGGACTCCGTGCGCGAGGTCTTCGAGATTCCGCCCGAGGGCATGGAGGCGCCGCCGCGCATGGGCACGTCCATCAACACCGAGTACATCAAGGGCATTGGCAAGCAGGAGGGCGAGTTCATCATTGTGCTGGACATCGACCGGCTGTTCTCGTCAAAAGAGTTAGCCGCGGCGCGTGATGCCGTGGGCGACAAGGCCGAGACCCAGGCTGCATAAGAGCATGGGGCGGCGCGCCGAGATCCCCCCGGAGCGCCGCCCCTGTCCTGCCACCGCCTGGGCCAAGTCCCCGGCGGTCATGAGGAGAGGACATGCGCATCCTGATTGTTGAGGACGACATTGCCAGCCAGATTTTCCTGAAGGCCGTGCTGAAGCCCTTTGGCCAGTGCGACACCGCGGGCGATGGCGCGGCCGCCGTGCGCGCCTACGCCGAGGCGGCCCTGGACGGCGCTCCCTTCGACGTGGTCTTCATGGACATAATGATTCCGGAGATGAACGGCCTGGCGGCCATCGACAGGATCCGCGACTACGAGGCCCACAACCGCCGCAGCGTGCCCCGGCCCGCCCAGGTGGTGGTGGTTACGGCCACGGAGGACTCGCAGAACATCATCCATGCCTATTGCACCGGGGATGTGTTCGCCTACATGAAAAAGCCGCTGGAGCGGCAGGAAGTTGAGGCCACCATGGCCAAGATCGCTAGCGCGCTCGAAGCCGCGTTGTAGCGCAGCCCCGCACGGCGCGGGCATGCACCGGGGAGCCCCCATGAATCAGACCAACATCCTGCTGGAAACCGGCACCAACGAGCTGGAAATCCTCGAGTTCCACATCGACACCCTCGGCGAGGACGGCGGCAGGGAGACCAACTATTTCGGCGTCAACGTGGCCAAGGTCATGGAGGTCATCGCCAGCCCGGGGCTGGAGGCCCAGCCCTCGGCCCCGCACCCCAGCTTTCTGGGGCTCATCCCGCTGCGGGCGCACATCCTGCCCGTCATCGACTTGGCCGTGTGGCTCGGCATCAACAAGGTGAACAGCGACCAGGACAACGTCATCGTCACGGAGTTCAGCCAAACAGTCACGGGCTTTCTGGTCTCCGGCGTTACGGAGATCCACCGCGTGGGCTGGTCCGAGGTCATCCCCCCGGACGGGTACATGCCCAAGGTCGGCATCCAGGCCATCATCGGCCTTGTGGAGCGCGGCGGGCACTTCATCCAGCTGCTCGACCTGGAGACCATCCTGGCCGACCTTGCGCCGGAGGAGGACGACGACAGCGCGCCGGCCTTTGTGGCGCCCACCACCCTGCGCGTGCTGGTGGCGGACGATTCGGCCACCATCCGGCTGATGCTGCGCAAGAGCCTGGAAGCCGCGAATTACGAGCCGACAATAGTGAACAACGGCAACGAGGCCCTGGAGACCGCGCGCGCCCTGGCCAGGCAAGCCCAGGCCGAGGGCAGACCCATCACGGACTTTGTGAACGTGGTGGTCTCCGACATCGAAATGCCCCTCATGGACGGCTTCACCCTGACCAAGAACCTCAAGGCCGACCCGGTGCTGGGCAGGCTTCCCGTCATCCTCTACTCCTCCATCATCACGGCGGAGCTGCGGCACAAGGGCGAGTCCGTCGGGGCCGACTGCCAAATCTCCAAGCCGGAGATGGCGCGCATCCCCGAAACAGCGGCCCGGCTGGCCCTGGAGCGCGCCGCCAAGGCCTAGTGGCGAAAAAAGCTGGGGTTTGCTATGATTGCGGTGCCTCTGCGATGACGGCGACCCGCCGCTTGCCCCGCGCCGCAGCCAACGGAGAACCACGCATGAAACACGCCCTGGCCCTCGTCCTGCTTCTGCTGTTCTCCGCGCCCGGCGCGCTGCTGGCCCAGCAGCCCCTGGTGATGTGCACCACGGAATCCGCACCGCTGAGCACCCCGGAGCAGACCGGCATGCTCGACACCATCGTCGCCGAGGCCTTCCGCCGCGCGGGCGCCGCCATAAAGATTCTGACCGTCCCCGGCGAGCGTGCCCTGCTGAACGCCAACTCCGGCGCGGCCGATGGCGACATCAACCGCATCGCCGGGCTCGACGCGCAGTACGTCAATCTTGTGCAGGTGCCAGAGCCGAACATGACCTACGACTTCGTGGCCATATCCAGGAAGCCCATGGTCATCAACGGCTGGGACAGCCTGCGGCCATACCGTGTGGGCTACGTCATCGGCTGGAAGATTTTGGAAAGGAACGTGGTCGCCAAGTCCGTCACCAAGGTGGCCACGGGGCGGCAGCTCTTTGCCCTGCTGGCGGCGGGCCGGGTGGATGTGGTGATTTATGAGCGCTGGACCGGCGAGCACCTGCTGCGCGAGCTGAACGTGACCGGGGCCAAGGTTTTGGACCCTCCGCTGGAGCGGCGGCAGATGTACATATACCTCCACACCCGCCAC
>JAVBYL010000067.1 GCA_030824035.1 Humidesulfovibrio sp. | reverse complement strand
TTCGTTGGGGCGGAGGAGCTGGCCCGGCGCCTGGGCGAAGGCGGCGACCCGGTGGTGGTCATGTCGCAGGTGGTGCCCCCCTCGGAGGCGGCCCCGCGCGACGGCCTCATCGGGTCCGATCCGCCCCCGGTGCAGGGCATCGCGGCGGAGTATGTGCGGCTGCTGGCCCAGTACTACCCGGACGACAAGCCCAACTCCGTGGGGCTGGAGGGCTTCATCAACGCGCGTATTTTGGTGGAGGGCCTCAAGCTCGCCGGGCGCGACCTGACGCGCGAGGGCTTCATCAGCGCGCTGGAGTCCATCCGCGACTTCACCCTGGGGCCGGGCACGGTGGTCTCCTTCGGTCCGGAGAACCACCAGGGCATGGAGCGGGTCTACTTCACCAGGTTCATGGATGGCCGCTTCCGGGTGTTGAGCGATTGGTCGGAGGTGATGCAGGCCATGCGCCACACCCCCTCCGCCGAGGCCGAAAAGGCCAAGGGGGGCCAGCCATGAAGTTCCTCTCGGACCTGGCCAGCCAGTTTGGGGCGTTGAGCCTCAAGAACAAAATCTTCACCTCCATTCTGGCGGTGGTGCTGTTCATCAGCGTGGCCATAGCCTTTGTGGCGCGGTGGATTCTCGTGTCGTCGCTCACGGCGGAGCTGGAAATGCGCGGCAGCGCCGTGGCCCACTCCATCGCCGAGCGCGGCGGCACCTTCATGCTCGACAAGAACTACCCGCAGCTGCTCTCGCTCATTTTCGACGAAGCCCGCCTGCACGAGCGCAAGCACCTCATCTCTTACATCTTCATCACCGACCAGGGCGGCGAGGTGCTGGCCCACACCATGACGAGGCCCTTTCCGCCGGAGCTGCGGCAGGCCAACCCCGTCCCGCGCGACAAGGCCCGCAGCATCCAGCTCGTCAGCGTGAACCACGAGGACATCCACGACATCGCCGTGCCCATCAACGAGGGCCTGTACCGCATCGGCACCGTGCACGTGGGCCTTTCCAAGAGCCACATCGACAGCCTCATTGCCAAGCTCAGGCTCACCTTCCTGGGCTTCATCTCGGCCATCATCATCATCATTTTCTTCATTAGCAACCGACTTACGCAGTACATCACCCTGCCCATCTCCAAGCTCACGCGCATTTCCGATGAGCTCTCGCGGGGGAACTTCGACATCACGCTGGATTTCCAGGAGGATGACGAAAGCTGGAAGCCAGCGCACTGCCCGGCCTACAACAACACCGAGATGCCCTGCTGGCACTTCGACCAGTCCGCCCGGCAGGCCGCGGCCCACCGCACCTGCAAGAGCTGCGTGTTCTACCGCAAGCGCGAGGGCGACGAGGTGGTGCAGCTGGGCGACAGCTTCCGCAACATGGTGTGGAGCATCAAGCTGTACCGCCGCAGGCTGCGGGAGAGCGAGGAAAAGTACCGCTCCCTGTTCGACTCCGGCCCGGACCCGGTGTTCGTGGTGGACTGCGAGGACTTCCGCATTTCCGACGCCAACCCGAGGGCTCAGGAGCTGTACGGGTACGACAAGGAAGAGATCATCGGCATGTCGTACCTGGAGCTGGGGCCGGAGAACCGGGCCGACTGCATGCTTTCCCTGGAGGGCACCGGGGCGGGCACGGGCTGCATGTACCACCCCAAGGTGCTGCACTACAAAAAGGGCGGCCGCCCCTTCTACGTCAACGTCCACGCCTGTCCCATCTCCTACCGGGGCCGCCACGCCATCATCATCGCCGTCACGGACATTACGGAGATGATTGAGAAGGACGCCCAGCTCATCCAGGCGGGCAAGATGAAGTCCCTGGGCGAGATGAGCGCGGGCATAGCCCACGAGCTGAACCAGCCGCTCAACGCCATCAAGATGGGCAGCGAGTTCCTGGCCCTGGTGCAGGAGCAGGGGGCCAGCCCCTCGCCGGAGCAGTTCCGGCAGGTGGTGGTGGAAATCAGCGCCCAGGTGGACCGCGCGGCGGAGATCATCAACACCCTGCGGGCCTTTGGCCGCAAGGCGGAGATGCTTAAGGAAAAGATCGACGTGAACAGGCCCATCGGCAGCGTGCTCACCATCGTGCGCCGCCAGTTCGAGCTGGACAACATCCGCTTCAACCTCGACCTTGGCGAGAACCTGCCGCCCATTCTGGCGCAGGACAACCGCCTGCAGCAGGTGTTCTTCAACCTGCTGACCAACGCGCGCGACGCCATCAACGAGGCCAGCCAGCCCTCGGAGGCGGGGGCCAGGCGCAGCATCGGCATCCGCACCCATGCCGAGGGCGGGGCGGTGTGCGTGGATGTTTCCGACTCCGGCGTGGGCATACCAGAGAGTGTGCTGGACAAGATTTTCGAGCCTTTCTTCACCACCAAGGAAACCGGGCAGGGCATGGGCCTTGGCCTGGCCATCACGTACGGCATTGTGCGAGACTACGGCGGTCAGATACGCATCGAGAGCGAGCCCGGACAGGGCACGACGTTCCAGCTGATCTTCCCGCAGGTGCAATAAATCGAGGAGCTCCACGTGGAAAAGCGTATTCTCGTCATTGATGACGAACAGCCCACTTTGAACATGTTCCGCCTGCTGCTGGCGGCCTATGGGTACGAAATCCTCACCGCGGCCAACGGGGCCGAGGGGCTGGAGGCCTTTGAGCGCGAGCGGCCCGGCGTGGTGCTCACCGACATCAAGATGCCCGTCATGGACGGCATCGAGGTGCTCAAGCGCATCAAGGAGATCGACCCCCACGCCGAGGTCATCGTCATCACCGGTCACGGCGACATGGACTTGGCCATCCGCGCGCTGAACCTCGACGCCACGGACTTCATCAACAAGCCCGTGCAGCGCTTGGCCCTCAGCCAGGCGCTCAAGCGCGCCGAGGAGCGCATCGCCATCGCCAAGAGCAAGGCCGAGGAGATCAGCGTGGGCGACACCCCGGATGCGGCGGTGCTGACCATCCGCGGCAGCGTTACTGCGCGCAGCGAGCCCTTCCTGGCACGGGCCATGGAGCGCGCCCGCGAGCTGGCGAAGCCCAAGATCGTGCTGCACTTCGACGACAACGCCTCCACCAACGGCGCTGGCTTGGCCCTGCTGACGCAGCTGCTGCTGGAGGCCCGCGACCGTGGCGAGCGGGTCTGCATCGCCGGATTGTCCGATAATTTCCGCAAGGTTTTCGAGGTAGTGGGCATAGCCAAGCTGGTGGATGCCTACGAGCCCCCGTGCGAGCCGCCCATGGGGCAACTGCCTGGGTAACGATTTTGAGCTGGGAGGAACCATGCTGAAGCTTCGTCCTCTGTCTTGCGCGTTCAACACCTGGGCACTCTTTGCCAGTGCCTTCTTCCTGTGCGCGGCGCTGTGCCTTGCGCCGCTTGGGGCCGCGCTGGCCGCCCCCGCCGCCGGGCCCCTGCCCGGGCCGGGCGCCACCCTGCCCACCTTGAGCCTCAAGGTCCCGGTGTATGGGCAGGACGCCAAGGCCCTGGGCGTGGGCGGCAAGATGACCTTCCGCCTGCAGGATATCAAGGCCAAGGTCATCGTGCTGGAGGTCATCGGCGTGTATTGCGGCGAGTGCGCCAAGCAGGTGGGCAGCTTCAACACCCTGTACGCCCGCCTGGCCCGGCGCATACAGGCCGGCGAGGTGCAGATGTTCGGCTTGGCCGCGGGCGGCACGGACATGGAGGTGGACAGCCTGCGCAAGAACGGCATCTACAAGTACCCGCTGGTGGCGGACGAGCGGTACCAGAACCACAAGCTGCTGCGCGAGCCCAAGACGCCCTTCACCATGCTGGTGACCCCGGCGGGCAAGGTGCTGTACACCCATCTGGGCGTGGATGAGGACATCGACGCCATACTTGCGCGGATCAAGGACGCGCTGAAGTAGCATGGACAGCGACGCGGACGGCACTGGACGGGGATCGGTCCGGGCTCCCGGTCCGGCCATCAGCCACGCCCACGGCCCAGGTACTGTGCCAGGCTCCACAAACCCTGTGCCAAACGTTGACTCCGCCCTTGGCCAGCAGCGGGAGCTCGACCGCAAGCGCCTGCACCTGCATGTGCTGCTGGAAACCTCGCGCGAGCTTTCCGGCATGCTCCAGCCGCGCGCCATCCTGGAAACTTTTCTGCTCACGGCCATGGGCCCGCTGGGCGCGGTGCGCGGCGTGGCCGTGCTGGCCCGGCCCGGCTCCGCCCAGGGGCTGGTGGCCTCGCGCGGGTTGCCCAAGGCCGACGCCGAGGCCCTGGAAGGCCGCCTGCCAGACATCTGCGACCTGTATTTTCCCTACCGCGACGCCCTGGCCGGATCGCCCGCCGCCAAGGTGCGGGTGCTGGCGCGCGGCAAGGTCCACGGGGAAACTCCACCGCCCGGCGGCGAGTCCATCCTGCCTGCTGGCCTGGATATTTTGCTCACCTGGGGTGTGGACGAGGAGCACTGCGGGCTGCTGGCCCTTGGCCCACGGCTGGTGGCGGAACAGGGCCAGGCTTCTGGTGGGGCTGCGGGGCAAGATTCAGGCCTGGACTCCGGCCTGGACTCCGGCCTGGATGAGGACGCGGCCGACCTGCTGCAGAACCTCGTGCACATCCTCATCGACACCCTGCGCGGCGCCCTGGCCGTCAACAGCATCCGCCAGCTGAGCAACGACCTGACCCGCCAGAACGAACGCCTGGCCGAGGCGCTCTCGGCCTCGCAGTCCGCCCAGCGCGGGCTGGACCGCCGCGTGTTCCAGCTGGCAGCCATCAACGAGCTGGCGGGCGAACTTTCCAACATCCAGGCTGTGCGCGAGATTCTGGACCGCTTCCTGCTGACCATGCTGGGGGCCTTTGGCGCGGCCTCCGGGCTGGCGCTGGTGCTGGACCGCGCCGCCGGGAGCGTGTCCCTGGCGTTGCGCGGCGCGACGGACCCTGGCCTTGCCGGGTATGAGGCGGCGGATACGCTGGTGTACAAGGCCTTTGCCGGGTCCGGCGTGCGCAGCGTTGCTCCGCTTACGGTGGGAACCCTGGCCGACCCCGCCACGGCCCTGAAAGGAGGCGGACTGCCCTTTGCGCCCAGCGCGGCGGTGTATTTCGCCCTCAGCCCGCAGGTGCAGGGCGTGCTGGTGCTGGGCCCCTGCATTGCGGAAGGCGACGGGGCCGACACCGGCAGGGCGGCACAGGCCAATGTTTGCCTGGGCGAGGCCGACCAGCAGCTGTTGCGCGCCCAGGTTGCGGCGCTCCTGGGGTACGTGCGCGGGGCCAGGCACCTGGAAACCATCACCGCACTGAACGCCGACCTGACCCGGCACAACGAGGAACTCACCCGCACCATCACGGAACTCACCGAGGCCCGGCAGACCATCGTGCTGCTGGAGCGGGCCGGGGAGAGGGTGCGGGCGTTTTTGAGGAACGAGGCCGAGCGTTCGCGCCGGTTCTCCTGGCTCAACTGCGGGGTCATTTTGGCCACGGCCACGTTGCTGGCCCTGCTGTTCAACTTGGCCAGCCCCGGCGGGATGAGCCTGATTCCGGAGCACCTGCGCCAGCCCCCGGCCAAGGCCGTCAGCGCGCAGAAGGCCCGTGAACTGGTGGAGACGGAGGGCGCGCTCATTGTGGACGCCCGGCCTCAGGCCTTTTACGATCAGAAGCGGATACGCGGCGCGGTGAACCTCACCCCGGCCCTGTTCGACATGGGCTATTTGATGCGCTTTGGCCAAATGCCGCTTGAAACGCCCATCATCGTATACGGCGGCAACATCAGCAGGCGCTGGGACCAGGAGGTGGCCGCGCGGCTTTTGGCGCGGGAGCACGAGCGCGTGCTGGTGCTGGACGATGGACTGGCGGCCTGGTCGGGCCGGGGCTATCCGGTGGAGCCATGAACAGGGTGCTGACGCGCGACCTGCTGGGGCGCTGGCTGGCCCTGGGCTTCCGCCTCTATTTGGGCGGGGTCTTCGTGTACGCCAGCGTGTACAAGATCGGCTACGCGGCGGAGTTCGCCGAGAGCGTGGCCAGCTACCAGATCATCCCGGCCTTGGCCGTGAACATCGTGGCCCTGGTGCTGCCCTGGCTGGAGCTCATCTGCGGGGCCATGCTGGTGCTGGGCATACGGGTGCGCACGGTGAGCGCCATGCTGGGCGCCATGCTCGTGGTGTTCTGCGTGGCGGTGGCGGTGAACCTGGTGCGGGAGACGCCCATTGATTGCGGCTGCTTCCATGCCCTGGAGGAGCGCATGAGCTGGAAGACCCTGGTGCGCGACCTGATATGGCTGGGCATGGCCGTGCACGTGTACTTTTTTGATTCGCCCCTGGCGCTGGAGCGCGGGTTGGACACGAAGGTAAAGGAGATGGACCAATGAGGCGAAGCCTGTTTCTTGCCCTGGGGCTGGCGGCGTTCCTGCTTCTTGGCTGCCGTGGTCCTGTGGAGGGGCTGGTGGGGGAGTATGAGGCCGAGGGCCAGGCCGGGGCCAAGCTGACGCTGCGACCCGATGGGGGCGGCGCGCTTGCCGTGGGCGCGGAGGAAGCGCCCTTCCGCTGGGAGATCAAAGACGGCAGGCAACTGCTGCTGCACACCCGGCAGGGCGGCATCCTTGCGCTGAACTTGACTGCGGCCGGGCTGGAGGGCGACATGCCCGGAGCGGGCAAGGTGGTTTTCCTCAAAAAATAGCGGGCGGTAGCCGCCCCGGCGCGGGAGCCGTGGCTCCCGCAACCGGCTGCGAAGAATCTTCGGTGCGCTAAAAGCCCCAGGCCGAGAGGGTGGGGCGCTTGAAGCCCTGGTTCAGGGCCAGCACGTCCAGGGCCAGGGTGGCCATGTCGTCCAGGGCGGGCAGGGGCTCCCCGTCCAACTCGCGGTGGTCCACGGTTTTCACGTACATGTTGCAGGTGGTGCACACATCCACGCGCACGCCGGGGAATTCCTTGACCTGGAAAAGCTTAAGCTTGTTCTGGTCGGCCTCGTCGCAGTAGGGGCAGGCGATGCGCCGGATGCGGTGCTCGTGCCCGCAGAAGCTGCACACGCCGAAGCGCAGGCCTTCCTTTTGGCGCAGCAGCGAGATGTACGGCAGGCTACCGCAAAGGGGGCAGTGGCCGTGGTCGTGGGGCAGGTTTTCCGGCAGGCGCGGGGCCAGGGCCTGGGCCGTGGCGCTCAGGCTGGGCCACAGGGAGCACACGGCCAAAAAGTCCAGGGCGCGCGGGGTTCCGGGCAGCTTGGCGCGCCAGGCCACAAAGGTTTCCTCGTTGCCGGAGATGAGCGCGCGCAGCACCTCCACGGGCTTCAGTTCGCCGGAGGCCAGGGCCGCGTTCAGGGTGGCGGCGGATTTGGCCGCCTCGCCTCCCACCTCGGCCAGCATGGCAAGGAAGACGCCGAAAAGTTCCAGGGCCTGCGCTTCGTCGTAGGGGAAGGACTCGCGCAGGAGCATGGGGCTTCCTGCGAACATGGCCGCGTCCGTGGCGCAGGCGCCTGCTTCGGGCACGGCTACCTTGGCGTTCTGCCGGGCTGCCAGTTGCAAGGGGATGACGCGTTCCACCAACGCGATGAGTTCCTCCGGGAGCATGTCCGCGCCGCGAATTTCCGCCAGTTTCCCTTCAATACGGCGCGCGATGCTCTGAGCGTCTGCATTCATGAAGACTTCCTTGCTTGCGGTGGGAGCGGTGCCGATGCCCCGTCCGGGGGAGCAATGTAGCCGTAGCGGTCCAAGGATGCAACAGGCATTGCCAAAAAAAACAGTGCGCCCTTGCGTGTTTTGGCCCGGGCGGGTATACCTTGTGTCGCGACTGCTTATTGCGCGCCAGGCCTTGCTGCAGCAGGCCTGCAAGGTGGGTGGGTATGGAAGTGCAGAGAGCCCTCGCGGGCGTGAATGTGGAATCCTTGGCCGAAGCCTTTGCCGAGAGCGAGGATGTTTTGTGCCAAATGTTGGCGTTGTTCTCCAC
>JAVBYL010000104.1 GCA_030824035.1 Humidesulfovibrio sp. | reverse complement strand
AGCGTGATGCAGCGCCTGGCTGGCGTGTGGCGCATCGAGACCGACAGCGGCTGGCGTTTTCCGCTGCTGTCGCTCAAGCCCGGCGGCGGCACGCTGTACGGCAGTTTTCTGGGGGATGAGCGCATGCTGGAGCGCGTGGAGCTTTCCGGCCTGAGCATGGAAGACGGCGCGCTGCATGTGCGCATGAATTTGAAGGGCCCCCAGGAAAGGGTGGCGGAGAGGGCGGCGGAAAGGGAGCTGGCCCGGACGCGTGGCCCGTTGCGCAAGGCGTTTGCCGCCAGGGACAGTCAGCTCAGGCAGGTACGCGCGGTGCGTGTGGTCGAGTGCGTGGGTGAGCTGCGCGGGCAGGACGAGGCCGCCATACAGATGACCTGCGGCCGTGTGGGGCAGGATGTGCAGACGAGCAAGGACGCCAAGCGGCAAACGGCGCGCATGGTGCGGACGAGCGCCGTGCAGGACTGGGGCAGTGCCGACAGGTCGTTAGGCGCCGACAGGTCCTGGGGTGATATCGACAGGGACATGAGGGAAAGCGGCCCAGGCTGGTGACAGTTGAGGTTGCCTGGTGAGGCCGTTTCCTAGCTGATGACAAGCCCTGCGTAGCCCACCACGCGGCTGGTGTCGCCGTTGACCTCGCCGGAGGTGGCGTAGGCGGTGATTTCCGGAACCGAGGCGCCCAGTTCGATGGCAGCGGCCAGCCCCACCGTCATGGGCATCACCCCACACATGCTGATCTGCTGGTCGCGCACCGTGGCGTAGAACTGGGCTGGGTCCAGGGCCATGATGGGGTCCAGGGCCTTGCCGTCCTGCTCCTGCGCCTCCTCCTGGGTCAGGAAGTGACTCATGTCCGAGCTGACCACGATGGACACCGGGCGCTCAAAGGCCCGCAGGGCGCGGCCGATCATCTTGCCGACGGAGACCAGGGTTTCCGCGCCGGGCTGGGCCACGGCGATGGGCACGATGCGCGTGTGCGGGTTCAGCGCCGCCAAAAAGGGGATGAGCACCTCCAGCGAGTGCTCCCGGGCGTGGGCCGCGGTGTCTGGCTCAAGGCGCGTTTCCCGCTCCAGCAGCAGCGCGGCCAGCTCCGCATCCACCTCCAGCGACCCGCCGGGATAGTGCCAGCGGCCCTGCGGCCACACGGCAAAGGGCTTGCCCAGGCCGGTGTGGTTCGGCCCCAGCAGCAGCACCGTGGGGGCCAGGTTGGCATGCCCCAGGGTGGCCCCGGCCACCGCGCCGGAAAAAACATAGCCAGCGTGCGGGGCCATGGCCAGCAGGGTCTGCATCTGGCCCTTGGGCTCGGCCTGGCTCAAGTAGGCTTGCACCTCCTTGGCCAGGGCCACGGCATCGGCGGTATAGAACTGTCCGGCCACCACGGGCTGGCGGTCGTAGCGGGTGTCTGTGGTGGGCATGTGGGAACTCCTCTTGCCGGGGGCTAGCGCGCGCCCCTGGTCTGCATCAGATAATTCTGCAGCCGCTGGTCCAGGGCGTTGCTTTCCAGCGCCTGTGCGGCCATGCGGGCGTACACCGTGCCGGGCTTCTTTTGCACTATGCCCTGGAGCAGCTCTTTCCATTCCTTCTGCATGCCGCCCTTTTGATAGATATCCGCCAGGCGCAGCCGCACCGGGGCCCAGTCCGGGTCGCTCTCGGGGATGATGCGGTCGAACTCGCGCGACCACTTGGCGGCCTCGGCAAAGCGGCCGGAGCGCTCGGTGGCGGTGATGGACATGAGCAGGCAGTCCTTGATCTTTTCCTTGTCGCCGCCGGTGGCCAGCAGTTGGGCCAGGGCCTCCTGGGCCAGGGCGAAGAGCCGATGCATGTCCTGCTTGCGGGCGGCGTTTTTGGCCAGGGCATAGGTGGCATAGGCGCGGGTGGCCGGGTCCGCGCCGGTGTCCGAGGCGATCTTGGTCCACAGGGGCAGGCCCTTCTCGGTTTCGCCCAGGTTCTCCATGGCCATGGCGCGGGCGTACTCAAACTGCGTCTTTTGCCGTGGGGAAAGCTTCCAGGCCGCCGTGGACTTCCCGGCCAGCTCGGCGATGCGGTCCCACTGCTTGCGCTCCAGGAAAATATTCATGGCCAGGTCCAGGGCCATTTCCGAGTACTTGGGAACCTGCTGCTTGCCCAGGTACTTCGCGGCCAGCTTCAGGGCGCGGTCGGGGTCGCCGCGTTTCCAGGCGCTCACGGCGATGGCCATGCGGGCCTCGTCGCCGATCTTGTCCTGATTTTCCTTCACGAAGCTCGCGCCGTCGAAAATCTGCATGATGCGCTGGTAGTTGCCCTCCTGCACCAGCTGGGGCAGGGCCTGGAGGAAGGCGTTGAAGCCCAGCTCCTTGGCTTTGTCCACCAGGGGACTCTTGGGGTACTTGGACAGGAAGGAGGAGGCCGTGTTGACCGCGTCGAGGAAGGACTTGTTGAAGAACTGCCACATGCCGAGCTTGATTTGCGCCAGCGGAGCCAGGGGGCTCTGCGGGTACTTGGTCATGATGAGCTCGTACGTCTCGTTGGGCTTCAGCGCATCCGGCCTGGAAAAGACGGAAATCATCTCGTTCATGGTCGGGTCGTCGTAGATGCCTTCCTCGGCCAGGCGCATGCGCGCCACCTGCCCGCCCTCGCGGTCGGGGAAGTCGCGCACGGTCTTCTGGTACATTTCCTTGGCCGCCGCGCGCTTGTTCTGCCGCTGGTAAATATCTCCGATGCGCACCAGGGTGACGTCGGTGAACTCCGCGTCGGGGTTGAGGTTGTAGTAGGTCCAAAAGTGGTCCTTGGCCTGGGCCAGCTTGCCCACCTTTTCCTCAATCTCGGCGGCGACGCGCAGGAAATTCGGGTTCTCCATGTAGAACAGCGGCCAGCGCTTGTCGATGTAGTCGACGATCTGGAAGGCCTTTTCGTAGTTGCCCAGCTTGCGCAGGATTTGCGCCAGGATGTACGCGGCATCCTTGGCCGGGCGGCTGTCCGGGTACTTCTGGATCAGCAGCTGGTACTGCTCCGCGGCCTTTTGCAGCTCATCCTTGGCGCGGTAGTGCTCGCCCAGGAAGTAGGGGATGAGCGAGGCGTTTTGGTCCTGGGGGTACTTCTTGGTGATGATGTTGAAATAGGCCTTGGCCTCGGCCATGTTGCCCACCTTGAGGTGGAGCAGGCCCAGGTTGAACAGGGCGCGGGGCACCTTGGGCGACTTCTGGTTGGAGTTCATGGCTGCCTGCTGGGCGCCGGCGATCCTGTCGAAGTACGGTGCGGGGTTGTCCTTGTGGAGCTGCATGTAGGTGTCGCCCAGGCCGTAGAGGACTTCCTCGCGCAGGTCGCCCTTCACCACGGGCTCGCGCAGGAGCTGCTCCAGCGTTGTGGCGGCCTCCTGCCATTTGCTGGCCACCATGTTCGACTGCGCCGCGAACAGCTGGTCCTTGGCCTCCTGCTCGGTGAGGGGGCCTTTCTCCTTGTCCTTGCCGCCCTTGCCCTCTTTGGCCGGGGCCGCCTTCGCGTCCTTGTCCGGAGCCGCGTGCGCGTCTTTCGCTTGAGCCGCCGTCTCGTTGGCCCCGGCGTGGGCATCCTTGCCAGGGGCGGAGGCGTTGTCCGAGCCTGCGGCCGACCCTGTGCTTGGCCCGTGGGCTTGGCCCGCGCCGCTATCAGCGGCGGTGCCGCCCTGCTGCGCGGGGGCGTGCTGCCCCTCGGTCGTGCCATTGGTTGCGGGCGCAGCCTCGCCCACCTGGGGCAGGGTGGTTGCGCCACCGCCGTTTGACACCACGAACTTTTGCACCTGCTGGCGCAGTTCCCAGGGGCGTGTGGGCTGGCCCGCGCTGGCCGGGGCCGAGGCGAGCTGCCCTTTGCCCGCCACCTTGGGCGGGGTCGGCGTACCGGAGATGACGTCCGCCGGGCGCAGGTCATCGGGCGTGCGCCTGTCCGCCCGGAAGCGCACATCGCCGCGCCCCTGCTGAGGCTGCACGTCCACAGTTGCCGGCTGCATGAGGGCGGGCTGCGCAGGGGCGGAGGGGGCGATGGCTGGCGGCGCTGGCAGGGCCTCCGGGGCCGCAGTGCCGGGAACCGTGCTGTGCTCCTGCACGATGGGCTTTTCCACCACGCCGCTGGGCAGCTTACCGCCCACCTGTTGCGTCTTGGGGGGCTCCGTTGTCGGCTTGGCCTGCGGGGCCGTGGTAGCCGCAGATCCTGAAGCGGCAGGCCCGGCGATGGCGGGCATGGTGGCCTGCGTGCCGGAGGGGCCGAGCACGGTCTTGTTCACCGGGGCGCGGTAGTTGTTGGGCACGGAAAAATAGGGCTGCGCCACGGGGCCGGGCGCGCCTGTTTGCGTGGGGACGGTCTGCCCCGGTATGGGCTGTGCCGGTGCGACCGGTGCCGAGGAGGCCGGTGCAGATGGAGCGGGCGCGGCGTGGGGCGCTGGCTGCGGTTCGGGCTTGGCCGCTGCCGGGGCGGCTGCCGGGGCCTGCTTGGCGCGCTTTGCCTCCAGCGCCTCGGCTTTCTTTTGTTCCGCCTCTGTCTTCTTTTGGGCTGCCTCGGCCTTCTTGCGGGTGGTTTCCTCGGCGCGGGTCTCGGCCTGCTTCTTCCTGTCCTCAAGAAGCTTGGCCTTCTTCTCGGCCTCAGCCTTTTTCTCCTGCTCCGTCTGGGGCTTTTGGGCAGCCTTAGCGTCGGTCCAGCCCGCGCCCACGGCATCCTGAAAAATCTGCACCTGCATCTGCGGCTTGCCGGAAACCGGGAAGTTCACGTAGCCGAAGGCGCTGGTCTTCATCTGGATTTTATAGCCGCCCGGCACGGCGCGCACGCCGGACACGAGTTTGGAGCCGCCCACGCCAGGGGGCGGCGGCGTTTTTTCGCCCGGAGCTGGCTGGAAGGTGACGGTGAGTTCCTGTGGTCCGGTGCGGCGCACGGTGTACTTGGGCAGCTGGCCGCCCTCGGCGGAGACGGTGAGGGTATCGGCGCTGGCGCCGGAGCTGAAGCCCGCCTGGAGCGCCGCTGCCTGCCGAGGGCGTGCGCCATCCCCGGCGGTCAAAGCCGCCAGTATCCAGATGGTTGCGGTCAGTCGTCTCCAGGTCACGGCATGCGCCTGCTGGTTTCCTGCGCCCCTGCAGCCCTTGCCCGGAAGGTTGTCCGACCGGGCCTAAGCGTCGAGGAGGTTGCGTTTTTTGAGCTTCTCGATGAGCGTTGTCCGCTTGATGCCAAGCAGCTCGGCGGCCTGGTTTTTGACGCCGGACGCTTCGCGCAGGGCTTCTTGCAAGAGCCGGTCCTCGATTTCGTCCAGAAATTCCTTGAGGCCCATGCCCTTGTCGCGCATGTCCGCCAGCACCGGCCAGTCGAAACCAGCCTTGAGACCGGCCTTGAGCCCGGTCGTGCCCCCCTCGGCGGACGGTTGGCCGTCCTCCGGTTGGACGACATTGCGCTGGATTTTCTCCGGCAGGTCCGCCGGGGTCACGCTCGGCCCCTCGCACAGGATGGACAGGCGCTCCATGAAGTTTTCCAGCTCGCGCACGTTGCCCGGCCAGGCGTAGGCCGTCAGCATCGTCTTGGCCTTGGGGCCGATGGTCAGGTCCGCGCGGTCCTTGTCAGAGCAGAAGCCGCGCAAAAAGTGCTCCGCAAGCACGAGGACGTCCTCGCCGCGCTCGCGCAGGGGGGGCAGGTGCATGGGGATGACGTTGAGGCGGTAGAAGAGATCCTCGCGGAAGCGCCCCTCGGCCACCTCAATCTCCAGATCGCGGTTGGTGGCGGCGACGACGCGCACATCGACCTTTTTGGTCTGCGTGCCGCCCACGCGCTCAATTTCCTTCTCCTGGAGCGCGCGCAGGATCTTCACCTGGAGGCTCAGGTCCATCTCGCCTATCTCGTCCAGGAAGATTGTGCCGCCATCGGCCAGCTCGAACCGGCCGGGCCGGGAGCGGATGGCGTGGGTGAAGGCGCCCTTCTCGTGGCCGAAGAGTTCGCTTTCGAGCAATTCTCGCGGGATGGCGCCGCAGTTGATGGGAACGAAGGCTTTGTCGTGGCGCTTGCTGTTCTTGTGCAGCGCCCGCACCAGCAGCTCCTTGCCCGTGCCCGATTCGCCGGTGATGAGCACCGTGCTGTCTGTGGGCGCGACCTTTTCAAGGATCTTGTAAACATCGCGCAGGGCGGGGCTGTTTCCGATGATGCCGTCGAGGTTGAGAGCCATTGCTCCTCCCTGTGTTGCGGGCGTGCGAGGGGATGCCCGCAATGCGTGGATTCCTCACTGTCAAGGAAATGACATGAAGTCAACCGTTTTTCTAGATTTTTTTTATACGGGGCGTGGGATATCGCTCCCACGCCCTATGGGTACGGTGCGTAGCCGCGGCGCTATTTGGAAATGCGCCGGGCGATTTCCTTGCTCGGGATGAGCCCCGTGGCAGCAGCGGAGACGATGTTTCCGGCCACGCCGGGGCCATCGCCCGCCACAAAAAGGCCGGCCACGGCGGTTTCCAGGTGCTCGCTGGTTTCCACCTGGGTGGCGAAGAACTTGATCTCCGGGGCGTAGAGCAGGGTTTCATCGTTGGCCACGCCGGGCACAACCTGCCCCAGCTTCTCCAGGCCTTCCACGATGTTGGTCAGGATGCGCTCCGGCAGGGCCATGGCGATGTCGCCGCAGACCACATTCTTGAGCGTGGGCTCGATGGAGCTGTTCTTGATGCGCGACCAGGTGCTGCGCCGCCCGCGCTTGAGGTCGCCGAAGCGCTGCAGGATGGGCTTGCCATCGCCGATGAGCGAGGCCAGGCGACCGATGTGTTCGCCATAGGCCTGGTTGTTGGTCACGGGGTCGTTCAGCACCACCTTGGAAAGAAAGGCGAAGTTGGTGTTGCCGCTCTTCTTGTCCATGTAGGCGTGGCCGTTGACGCAGACGAAGTCCTGGTAGTTTTCCAGGGCCACAAAGCCGCCGTCGTTGGTGCAAAAGGTGCGGGTCTGGTCGTCGTACTTGCTGGTGCGGATGAAGAAGGTGGGGTCGTAGATGACCTCGCAGAGCTCCTGCATCACCTCGCGCGGGACTTCCACCCGCACGCCGACCTCGATGCCGCGCTGCGACAGGCCGAGGCCAAGCTCACGCGCCTGGTTGCCCACCCACTCCGCGCCCACGCGCCCAGGGGCCAGGATGACCGCCTTGGCCGTGTATTCCGCCCGGTTGGTCACCACGCCCTTAATGACGCCATCCGCCGCCACCACGTTCTTGACCTCCTCGGAGGTGTGGAAGGTGACGCCCTTGGTCTTCACGTATTCGGTCATCTCGCCAATAAGCCGGGGCAGATTGTCGCTGCCCAGGTGCTTTTGGCGGATGAGCAGCAGGTCGATGCCGGTTTTGCGCGCCTGGGCGCGGATTTTCCGGGCCTGCTCCATATTGGTGGGGTACACCGGCCCGTCCATGCCGAAGCGGTTGAACATGGCCTCGGTCTCGTCGATGAGGGCCATGGCTTGGCTTTCGCCCATGAACTGGGTGAGGTCGGTTTTGCCGAGCTTGTGGATGAAGTTGAGCTTGCCATCGGAAAACAGCCCGGCCCCGCCGATGCCCGAGAGGATGTTGCAGGGCTTGCAGTGGATGCAGCCCAGCCGCCCCACGGGGCAGTCGCGGCGTTCAGCCTTTTTGCCTTTTTCGATGACGAGGACGTCGAGGCTGGTGTTTTCGCCCAGCCAGGCCGCGGCGAACAGGCCCGCCGGGCCGCCGCCGACGATGATGACGTCGTAATCCGTGCGCACTGGTTTGGTGTTGGGAGTCATGAGCGTTGGACCTCTTCTGTATGGATTGGCACGACAGCGCAGGGCGCGTGGCGAGTCCATATTCTATCCTATCATCGGGTGCACGGGGAACGCAAGCGGCCCAGGCCGGCCCCCCAGGCGACTTTTTTTCGCCCGCGGCGTAACCGGCCCGCCTGCGGC
>JAVBYL010000007.1 GCA_030824035.1 Humidesulfovibrio sp. | reverse complement strand
GGGGGGCACAGAAGAATTTTAGAGGCAGGGGGCAGGGGGCGGTGAAGAGAAGAAGCGCTTGGATGAAATCCTGTCCGGTTTTGTTGTCACGGCGGGCATGACAACAAAACCGGACAGCAGCAGTGGCTTCGCCCGTCAGATCGAATGGAAGAGTGCACGCTTCAGTGCGCGGTGATGGTGCCCAGAAGAGTGCGCACACGGGAAGACAGCGCGGAGCGCTCCCCCTCGCCGTCGTGCGGGATGATACCGCGCGCCAGGTCACGCGGTAAAGGTCGCGCCCTGCGCTTCCTGTGACCGCGGACCTGGCGCGTCGTGGAGTGTGTTCATGCGACGGCGAGGGGGAGCGTCGACTCTCGCTCGAGCTCCGGGGTGCTTGGGGCTGCATACAACGCCGCTCAAGCAGACAGCTCCCGCGCGTCTACGCCCTTGACGATAACGCAAATTTGGCAGAACTGCTTTGGAGAACTTATAATCGGGTGGGCGCCAACACCGCCAAGCCAGTAGCGTTCAGACATCAAAGTCCGACCTGGCTGCCGCAGGTGTCTTGCTGCGGTAGCGCGTACGACGTGTTGAGAGGGAGGAAAGAGTGCGAATTGAATTTGTTGAAATTGCAAACTTCCGAAAGCTGCTTTCGACGAGGGTTGGCTTGTCAGCAGAAAAGACCGTATTTGTTGGTGCAAATAATAGCGGAAAAACTTCAGCGATTACAGCTTTGCGCTATTTCCTCACCGGTGAGCGCCCCAGATTTTGCATCAACGACTTCACGCTTGCCCATTGGCCGACAATCAACGAGATGGGGGCCTCTTGGGAGGCTGCGCATGTCGCGAATGAAGAGTTCCCTGCCCCAAAATGGGACAACGTTGTGCCATTCCTTGATGTCTGGCTCCATGTTGCCGAGGACGAGGTGCACTACGTTCAAAAGATCCTTCCCACCCTCGATTGGGATGGTGGCAGACTCGGCGTGCGAATGCGCTTTGAGCCGAAGGATGCTGCACAATTGCAGAAGGAATACGTGCTCGTGCGCACCCAGGCGTTGGCGCTGCAGGAGGCCGCAGCCTCTCTGGCCGCAGAGCAAGGCAAGCCCGCTGCAGATGTTCAAGTGTCCATCTGGCCGCAGAACCTTATCGAGTTCCTACAGCGCAAATTGATCACGTTCTTCACGACCAGCTTCTATGTGCTTGACCCTGCTAAATGTGTTGATCCGCAGCATAGCGAGGCCAAACCACAGGCGCTCAATGGGAGCGACCCGATTGAGGGCAACCCATTTCGCGGGCTTATCCGCATCGACGAAATCGGTGCACAGCGTGGTTTCGGCATGCCTGGTGAGGGCAACACCGAAGACGCCACCGCTACTAGCAGCGGATCGCGGAAACTTTCAGCCCAACTCCGCCAATACTACGCCCGCCACCTCAATCCCTGTGAGAATCCGGACGCTCAAGATATCCTTGCGCTTGAAGCAATTGAAGGTGCCCAGCAGGTCTTCAACTTGAAGCTTCGCGAGAGTTTCAAAAGCCCGCTTAACGAGATGCACAAGCTCGGCTACCCCGGTGTCACGGACCCGAGACTGGACATTTCGACACGGCTGCACCCAATTGATGGATTAGACCACGACCCAGCTGTGCAATTCGCTGTGCCATTCACTGATGGCAAGAACCCCACCGACCTGTATCTTCCGGAGGACTCCAACGGGCTAGGGTACCAGAACCTCATTTCCATGGTTTTTCGCCTCATGGCGTTCCGCGATAGCTGGATGCGGGTTGGCAAAGCCAAGCACAAAGCTACCGACGACACGTTCATTCCACCTTTGCATTTAGTGCTGATCGAAGAGCCCGAAGCGCATCTTCACACCCAGGTCCAGCAGGTTTTCATCCGCCAGGCGCACAAGATTTTGCGCAACCACCCCGACCTCGGTGAGAACTCACATTTTGTGACGCAGCTAGTGGTCAGCACCCATTCCAGCCACATCGCTCACGAGTGCAAGTTTGAATCGCTCCGCTATTTCCGGCGCCTACCAGGCGGTGGCAAAGCCATCCCGACCTCCTGCGTTGTCAATCTGGAAGACGCGTTCGGTGACGCCCCGGACACCAAGCGCTTTGTGACACGCTACCTGCGCGTCACCCACTGTGACCTGTTCTTTGCCGATGCGGCCGTTTTGATTGAGGGGTCGGCCGAACGCATCCTCGTCCCCCATTTTGTAGACTTCCGCCCGGAGTTCGAGAAGCTTAAGGAGAGCTACATCACTTGGCTTGAGATCGGCGGCAGCCATGCCCACAAGATGCGCAGTTTAATCGAGAAGATCGGGCTCACCACGCTGGTCATCACCGACATCGATTCCTGCAATGCCAAGGGTGCCAGCGCGCCTCCGGTCCGGGGTGCCGGCTGCACAACCCGCAATACCACTCTGCGGAAATGGTGCCCCGCCATCGACGAACTTGACCCACTTCTTGACAAACCCGAAGATGAGAAGGTCAAAGTCTACGCCAATGAGAAATTCTCGGTGCGCGTGGCCTACCAGTCACCCATCACGGTGCAGTTCAAAGGCGAAACAGCTGAGGCGCTGTCCTACACATTGGAAGACGCGGTGGTGATGGCGAACCTCGACCTGTTCGAGAAGTTGAAGGGAACTGGGCTCATCGCAAAATTTCGTAAAGCCATCGTCGATAGCGCTGACCTGACTGCTCTGGGCATCGCACTAAAGGCGGCGCTCAAAGATGGGGATAAAGCCGAGTTCGCGCTGGAGCTGCTCGAAATCGAAGACCCCGTTTCGCTAAAACCGCCAGCCTATATCAAGGAAGGGTTGCTCTGGCTGGCGGCACAGCTTGAGCGAGAGCAGGTCGAGCTTGGTCTCGCGCAGATCGCAGAAAACAGGGATGCGCCGCCGGTAGACGAAGCTCCTGCGGAGGCCTCGGCGTGAACACCCCTGCCACTACTTCAAACGTCACGCTCGACGATCACGTTGAAGACGAATTGGCTGGCTTTCTGAGCCTTGAGAAACCCACCAGTTTTTTCCTCTTCGCCGGCGCCGGGTCGGGTAAGACACGTTCGCTGGTGAACGCACTGCACTATTTGTCGAAGACCTACCGGGATGCCCTTCGCCTTCGCGGCCGACAAATCGCCGTCATCACTTACACCAATGCCGCTTGCGACGAGATCACCCGCCGAACCGAATACGATCCGCTATTCGTCGTGCGCACCATCCACAGCTTCGTGTGGTTGCAAATACAAGGGTTCGATTCCGACATCCGTGCCTGGCTGAAGGACAACCTCCCACGCGAGATCGCCGAGCTGCAAGCCGCCGAGGCAAAGGGCCGAGCGGGCACCCAGGCGTCCATCGCCCGCCAAGCCCAAATTGAATCCAAGCAACGACGGCTGGAACGGCTCGCTGACACCAAGACCTTTACATACAACCCAAACGGTGAAAACCGGGAGACAAACTCGCTAAACCACAGCGAGGTCATTAAAATATTCTCGGCCTTCCTACTCACAAAGCCGCTCATGCAGCGCATCTTTGTCGGAAAGTTTCCGTTCCTGTTGATTGACGAGAGCCAGGACACCAGCCGCGCGCTCATTGACGCCCTGTTCGTCGTGCAGCAGGCCCATGCCGACCATTTTTGCCTCGGCCTGGTCGGCGACACGATGCAACGCATCTATGCGGACGGCAAAGAACGGATTGAACAGGAGATACCAGAAGACTGGGGGAAGCCGGAGAAGAGGCTCAATCACCGTTGTCCACAACGCATTGTGCAACTCGTCAATCAAATTCGTGAAGGCGCCGACGCCCACAAACAGGAGCCGCGCGACGACAGCCCGGATGGCTGGGCGCGGCTTTTTGTGTTTCCAATCGACGTGCCTGACAAACCAGCCTTGGAGCAAAAAGTCCGAGGCTACATGGCAGGCCTGACAGGCGACCAGGATTGGACCAATGCCAGCAAATGCAAAACCCTCACCCTGGAGCATCACATGGCGGCCCGTCGGATGGGCTTCCTCAACTTATTCGAATCGCTGTATTCTGTTGAAGAGTACCGGACCGGGCTTCTCGGCGGCAGTCTTGCACCAACACGTTTCTTCACCCATTCCATCCTGCCTCTCGTCATGGCCCAGGCCCAGCAGAAGGGTGACAAATTCGCGACGGCCAAGCTGGTGCGAGAGAACTCACCACTGCTTCGCAAGGACGTCTTGAAAAGCCATGACAATCCGATAGCGCAACTTCGCGTTGCCCAGGCAGCAGTAGACAGCGTGATGGCCCTTTGGGCCAATGGCCACCCCACCTGCGCTGCAATCACAGCAAGCATCGTCGAAACCAATCTTTTTGAGGTGCCGGACAACCTCAAAGCCGCCTTGGCTGCGTTGCAGGCTGCACAGCCAGAAACCCCTGATGACGTGGAAGCGGATCCTGTCAGCGAAAAGATTGCGGCACTTGTTTCGTTCCTCAATTGCTCATTCTCGGAAATAGAGCAGTATGCCGCATATGTAGCGCACGAGGCTCCATTCGATACCCATCAGGGGGTCAAGGGGCTGGAGTTCGAACGCGTCATGGTCATTTTGGACGATGAGGAGGCCCGCGGTTTTCGGTTTAGTTTTGACAAGTTGTTTGGCGCCAAAGCACCCACGGCCACCGACATCAAGAACGTTCAAGCGGGCAAGGAAACCTCCGTGGATTCCACTCGGCGCCTGTTCTATGTGACCTGTAGTCGCGCTCAATCCAGCTTGGCTCTCGTGGCCTATTCGGCCGACCCCTCTTCAGCCCGGGCGCATGTCATCGCAAATGGGTGGTTCACTGCCGACGAGGTTTTGTCCGCAGTTCCAGAACAAGCAGAGAATCTACGATAGCCGCAGGAAATTGCCTACGTCAGGACGCGCCGATCGATATCCCGCAGGGCATCCTTGGCCCCATGCGCTTCCAATTCCAGCATGGCTTCGTATAAGGCAAGTCCCTTCTCCAGGTAGCCGGTGAGGCGATGCAGGGTCAGCGCGATGCCAACGAGGTGCTCCGACTCAAGCGGCCAACGGGTTCTACGGTCTCCCAACTGGGTGCCTGCCATGGCCACGATGCGACTGCAAATGCCCCAGACCAGATCCGGACGCCACTCGACAGCAGTGGACAAGGCCTCCACGAGGAAATGCTCGTGCCCCTTTTCCAGAAGGTGAGGTGCCCCCAAAAGCAATTGAAAAAGCCTCTCCGAATACGCATCCAGCGGCAGAGGGTCTGCCAGCCGGAAGGTAGTCAATAGCGCCTTGGCGGTGGCCTCATCCGCAGTCGGGCCGAGCTGTTCCAACAGTTCCGTGGCCCGATGCCGCGTCTCCTCACCCTTCCAACAATGGGCAGCGGTATGGGCGCAGCCGAGCCGCCACAGGGCCAGACGTTCGGGGGCGGTGCCATTGCCGTCAAGGATGGCCTGAACCTGTTCCGCACACCAGGCATCTTCGGGGTTCAGGAGATGCCGCAAAGCGACAAGTTCGCCGAAGGCTTGGTCGGAGAAGGGGCTGGCGGCGTCGCGCATGTCGGTAAACCATACGGCAACACTTCCTACATCTCCCCACCAATGCGCACGGGCCAGCAGTATTGCGCCTTCAACACAGCTCCTCATGTTGGGATGTTTGGCCAGGAGAGCGGTGACAAATGCCGTTGCCCGTGCGTGATCCCCTCCGCCAAGGTAGCGCAGCGTGCGGACCGAAGCCATCCAACTGCGCGCATTCGTTGGCCCGGCCAAGGCCTCCTCAAGCGCCTGGAGCCATTCTGGGTACGCCGCCTTCTCCCGGCAGATGTATCCAAGGGCCACGGCGTCCAGCAGCATACTGTTGGTGGTGAGGTGCCCCCTCCGCATGGAGTCCCAAAGGATGCCATGCCCAGCGGTCTCAGCCGCCTCCTGCTCCGAAGCATCTTCATATTGGGCCAGCCAGCCGCGCAGAATGTGACAGATGTCGTCCGGCAAGCCTTTCTCACTCTGGGCTCGGCTTATGAGAACTGATGCGGCCGCATGGCGGATGTCGCTCGAGGCAAATCCCCTCCATTTCAACTCGCGAAACAACTCGAACAGGTGTTCTTTGTCCAGCCCGCCCTTGTGCAACCCCTCAAAGCCATGTGCGGCAGGGCGTTCCTGTTTTCCAGGCTCGAAACGCCTGATGATCTCAAGCGCCTGCTCTTGGTGACTTTCCGCAAACTTTTCGAATTCACGTGATGCCTCGACGCTGCCCCCCTTCATCCAGTCCCTGGGGTGATCCTCCTGGCCGTCGTGCAGCAGCTTGAAGAGGTCAACAATTTCATCATCCGTCTGTGCCGCCATTTCCTCTGCGCTAACGGGAGAGCCGATCCAGCCTCCACGAGTATACGATTCTTCATCCCGCGCGGGTCCATAAGCCTTCAGTAAGCCGTCGATCTTACGTTGAAGCTCGGGACTCCGTGATGACTCCGGGAATGCGCAGAAAAGCCTGAGTTGCTTTTCCTCATTCCAGCCATGCCGCTTCGCTTTCAATTCGTCGTCATCATCGACCTCGGCGGGATATAGCTCCCAAGCCCATATCGCTTGCTCGAGCTTTTGCTGCTCAGCGGGAGACAATGCAGGAACGAGCGGGTGGATAACCCGCTGAGTTGTCTTGTTGGGTGTGAGAGCGGTTCCTATACCGAGCCTGCGTGAATCATCCAAGAGGTATGCCAGCACCTCCTGCGGATGGTCAGGAGCGACGATTTCGAGACCGCGGCCAAGCAGGCGGTGAACGACCATGCGGTCACTGCCCTTCCAGCTCTGGAGGTCTTTCAGGAATCCAGCCGCATCGCTCCGCGCATATCCAGAGAGGGCTTCCACGACGGCATGGAAAAGTGGGAAATCCCGAAGGTCATCTTCGTCATCATCGTCAGCAATCAACGAATGAATTGAAGCGTATCTCTGGCTTTTCCCCTCATACGTCTCTTCACGTTCCACAACGTGGACGAACCAGGGAAAGAGCACTTGGCAAAACTCCACAGGGTGCGCGGCGGCGGTCTTGACGATGGCGTAGCCGTCCCGCGCCTTCAGCAGTTTCGAATACTCCGGCTTCTCCGCACGTTCCATCTCCGCAAAGACAAAGTCCAAGTGGGTCTTCAGGAACGCTGCCGCACGAGTAGGGTCCACCTTGGCAATTTTGCCGACGATATCCTCCACGAGCCATGCGTCGACATCTCTGCGCTCCACAATGGTTTCCAGCACGCTGATGGTCGCCTCGTCCCATACCGGAGCATCCCGGAGCGTCCAGAGCGTCTCGCTGTCCATCTCCGGGCGAGGAAGCCATAGGCGGCGGATCAGCGCAACGACGCGGGCTTGGGCAAAGGGGAGCGCTGTGATGAGAAGCATACGGCGGGGCCCGGCATTGGCTTCGCCCCCCGCCATGATTCCGGCCAGCAACTCAGGCTCAAGGATGCCGAACCATCCTTGGCTACACGCCATCGATTGCATGGCTTTCGCCTGAAGCGCCGAGCCATCGAGGCAGGGCAGCAGCCAGCCGCGCTCCTCCAGCATGGGGGCCTGCTGCCTTCCGAGGAATTCCATGAGAAGGAAGCGCAAATGTTTCCGCTTCACTCCGTCCCACAACTTCTGAAACTCTTCGCGGTATCGTTTTGGCCACACATCGCGCAGGTGCCCCAACGCACTCCAAAGGATGGGCCGGACAAAGAGGCTGGTCTGCTTGCCCAACACGTAGCTTGAGAGCGAATCCTCACGCCGCAGGAAAGCTTTTGAGCGTGCGAAGTCGAACAGGGTCTGATGCCGGAATCCAAGGACCGCCCTGGAACCTTCGGTGCATAATACGCCAGAGGCCTTGAGACCTTTGAGGGCGTCTGACCACCTCGAAGCATATTGAAGCTCCGGTGCCCATAGCTCCTCATCTTCGGCAAGGTCCTCGGCAAGGGCG
>JAVBYL010000134.1 GCA_030824035.1 Humidesulfovibrio sp. | reverse complement strand
CCTACAAGAGCTACACCGAGCGCGGCCGCGACTTTGCCCGCGTGGCGGAACTGCTGCGGCAGAGCGGCGGGGGTGCGGCATGAACCAGCGCAAAGGCACGCAGTACTACCCCATGGACTACTGGCTGCTGTTCGCCACCATGCTGCTGGCGGGCATCGGCCTCATCATGGTCTTCTCCTCCTCCGGCATCATGGCGGAGCGGTTCTACGGCGACAAATACCTGTTCTTCAAAAAGCAGGCGCTGTTCGCCCTGTTCGGCACGGGCGTCATGATCTTCTGCGCCCGGGTGAACCGGAAGTTTTTTTACAACAACACCTACGCCTGGACCCTCGCGGCCATCCTGCTGCTGGTGCTCTGCCTCATTTTCGGCACCACGGCGGGCGGCGCAAAGCGCTGGATCCACCTGGGCCCGCTTTCGCTGCAGCCGCTGGAGTTCGCCAAGCCCGCGCTGGTGCTGTATCTGGCTTATTTCTTCGCCCGCAAGCAGGACATCATGCAGGTGAAGACCTTCATCGTCGGCGTCATCCCGCCCTTCATCGTCACGGGCATCATGAGCGTGCTGCTGCTGGCCCAGCCGGACTTCGGCGGCGCCATGTTCCTGGCCTTCCTGCTGTTCTTCATGTGCCTGGTGGGCGGCACGCGGGTGCTGTACCTGGTGGGCGCGGGCGGCGTGCTGGGCTGGGCCGGTTGGCTGCTCATCACCTCCTCCCCCTACCGCTACAAGCGCTGGACCGCCTTCCTCGATCCCTTCAAGAGCGCGCAGAACGAAGGCTACCAGCTGGTGCAGTCGCTGTACGCCTTTGGCTCCGGCAAGTTCTTCGGCACCGGGCTGGGCGCTGGCAAGCAGAAGCTGTTCTTCCTGCCGGAGGCGCACAACGACTTCATCATGGCCGTGGTGGGCGAGGAACTGGGCTTCTTCGGCATCTCGCTCATCTTCCTCTTGGTGGGTTTTTTGATGCTGCGGGCCTTCCGCGTGGCCTTCCTGCAGGAGGACCTGCTGGACCGCTTTACCGCCTTCGGCATGACCATCGTATTGGCCCTGGGCTTCTGCCTCAACCTAGCCGTGGTGCTGGGAACCGTTCCTCCCAAGGGCGTGCCCATGCCCTTCGTGAGCTACGGCGGCAGCAGCCTGCTGGCGTCCTTCATCTGCGTGGGCGTGCTCCTCAACCTGTCGAGGAACCGGTCATGAACACCACACACCTCATAGAGCGCATGGTAGTGACCACAGGCGGCACGGGCGGGCACATCTTCCCGGCCCTGGCCGTTGCCGCGGAGGTTCGCCGCCGCAACCCGGAGGCCAAGGTGCTTTTCCTGGGCGGCCACGGTCCCGAGGGCGAGCTGGCCCGCCGCGCCGGAATCGATTTCCGCGCCCTGCCCGCCAGCGGCGTGCTCGGCATGGGGCTCAAGGCCCTGCTCTCCTCCTTCTGGGTGGCCAAGGGCGTCGTGCTGGCCGCCAGCGCCCTGCGCCGGTTCGCCCCGCAGGTGGTGGTGGGCTTTGGCGGGTACGCCGGGTTCTGCCCGGTGCTTGCCGCCGCCCTCTTGGGCATTCCCTCCGCCGTGCACGAGCAGAACAGCTACCCCGGCGTGACCAACCGCATTTTGGCCAAGCTGGTGCGCCGGGTGTTTGTCTCCTTCGACGATACGCTGGGCCTGTTCCCGGCGGGCAAGGTGCTGCGCACGGGCAACCCGGTGCGCACGGAAGTGGCCAGCGCCGAAAAGCGCGCGGGCCAGGGCCGCAACCTGCTGGTGCTGGGCGGCAGCCAGGGAGCCAAGGCGCTCAACGACGCCATCATCGCCGCCTTGCCGCAGCTGCTGGCAGCGCGGGTGAACCTGCTGCACCAAGCCGGACGCGCCGACGAGGAGCGCGTGCGCGCCGCCTACCGTCTGGCCGGGGCCGATCCCGCCCAGGTGCACGGCTTCATGGACGACATGGCCGGAGCCTACGGCTGGGCGGACCTGGCCCTGTGCCGCTCCGGCGCTTCCACAATTTTTGAGCTCGCGGCAACGGGAACTCCGGCGGTGCTGGTGCCCTTCCCCTTTGCCGCGCACAACCACCAGCACGTCAACGCCGCCTCCCTGGAAAGCCTGGGCGCGGCGGTGCTGCTGAAGCAGGACGAGCTGACCCCGGCCGCCCTGGTGGAAACCGTTTTGGCCCTGCTGGGCGACAGCGCCCGCCTGAACACAATGAGCCGGGCCGCCAAGACCTTCGCCCGGCCCGACGCCGCCGCGCGCATCGCGGATGGCCTGGAAGAACTCTGCCGCAAGGCCGCCTAGGGCGAGCCGGAAGCGAGGAGAACACGATATGACCGACATGGAAAAAGCCAGAATCGCCGTCCCCGGCCGCAGCGCCAGCCCCGCGATGTACAGCCGCGTCAGCACCGTGCACATGGTGGGCATCGGCGGCGCGGGCATGAGCGGCATAGCCGAGGTGCTGCTGAACATGGGCTTCACCGTCACCGGCTCGGACATGTCCGCCGGGAGCGTGGTGCGCCGCCTGCAGCAGCTGGGCGCCACGGTGTTCATCGGCCACGGGGCCGAGAACCTGGGCACGGCCGATGTGGTGGTCAAGTCCACCGCCATCCAGGACACCAACCCCGAGCTGGTGCGCGCCCGCGAGCTGTCCATCCCCATCATCCCCCGCGCGGAGATGCTGGCCGAGCTGATGCGCATGCGCACCGGCATCGCCGTGGCCGGAACCCACGGCAAAACCACCACCACCTCGCTGCTGGCCACCATCTTCACCGAGGCGGGCCTGGACCCCACCGTCATCATAGGTGGACGGCTGAACACATACGGCAGCAACGCCCGCCTGGGCGAGGGCGAGTTCCTCATCGCCGAGGCGGACGAGAGCGACGGCTCCTTCCTGTGCCTCTCGCCCATCATGACCGTGGTGACCAACGTGGACCGCGACCACATGGACTTTTACCCGGACCTTGCCGCCATTGACGCGTCCTTCACCACCTTCATGAACTCCATCCCCTTCTACGGGGTGAACGTGGTGTGTGGCGACGACCCCGGCGTGCAGCGGCTGCTGCCCAGCATCAAGCGCCCCTGCCTCACCTACGGCCTGGGCGCCAAGAACCGCCTGCGCGGCCAGATCATCACCAGCAGCCTGCGCAGCATCTTCGAGGTGACCCTGGACGGCAAGCCCTGGGCCCAGGTGACCCTGGCGCACCCGGGCATGCACAACGTGCTCAACTCCCTGGGCGCCATCGGCGTGGCCCTGGAAGCCGGGCTGCCCAAGGACGCCATCCTGAAGGGCCTGGCCAACTTCGGCGGCGTGGGCCGCCGGTTTGAGCGCAAGGGCGAAAAGGGCGGCGTGCTGGTGGTGGACGACTACGGCCACCATCCGGCCGAGATCAAGGCCACCCTGGAAACCGCCAAGGCCTGCTACCCGGACCGCCGCCTCGTGGTGGCCTTCCAGCCGCACCGCTTCACCCGCACCCAGGCGTTGTTCGGCGAGTTCTGCACCGTGTTTTCCCAGGCCGACCTGCTGCTGCTGACGGAGATATACCCCGCCAGCGAGTCGCCCATACCCGGCGTCAACGGCATGTCCTTGGCCCAGGGCATCAAGCAGGTGAGCAAGACCAAGGTGCGCTTCTTCCCGGACTTCGCGGGCATGGAGCGGCAGCTGAAGGAAATTTTGCGCCCCGGCGACCTGTTCCTGACCATGGGCGCGGGCAGCATTTGGCAGGTGGGCGAAAACTGGCTCCACTCCGACCCTGAGACCCAGGCGTAACGAGGCGATAGGCATGTCACTGGTTCTCACCGCGCACCCGCTCCTGAAGGAGCACACCACCCTGCGCCTGGGCGGCCCCGCCCTGGCTCTGGCCGTGGTGCGTGGCGCTGCGGGGCTGGACCAGCTGGGCAAGAAGCTGCCGGAGCTGGGCGGCGCGCCCTTTGCCCTGGGCTTTGGCAGCAATCTGCTGGCGGGCGATGGCCAGCACGCCCTGGTGCTGGTGCACGCGGGCAACGACGCCAAGCCGGAATTTTTGCCCCAGGGCGGCACAACCCTGGTGCGCGTGGGCGCGGGCTTCGGCCTGCCCCGGCTCCTTGGCCTGTGCCAGCGCGCGGGCCTCGGCGGGCTGGAGGGGCTCACGGGCGTGCCCGGCCGCCTGGGCGGGGCCGTGGCCATGAACGCGGGCTCGTACGGCGTGGAGCTGGGCGGGCTGCTGGCCCGGGTGCGCGTGTGGACCCCCGAGGGCGGGCTGACCTGGCGCGAGGCCTCGGACTGCTCCTTCGGCTACCGGCACTTCGATCCGAATATGGGCCCGAATATGGGCCCCAATACGGGCGGAAGCACACCCTTCTGGCTCATCTGGGAAGTGGAGCTGCTGCTGCGCGCGGAGGCTCCGGCCACCATCCGCCAGCGCATGGAGGCCACCTACGCCAAGAAGAAGGCCACCCAGCCCGTGACCGCAAAAAGCGCGGGGTGCGTGTTCAAGAACCCGGCGGGCCACAGCGCGGGCAAATTGCTGGATGACGCGGGCCTGCGCGGCAAGCGCCTGGGCGGCATGGCCTTCTCCACCATGCATGCGAATTTTTTGGTCAACGAAGGCGAGGGCACGGCCAGCCAGGCTCTGGAGCTCATGGAGCTGGGCCGCGCGGCTGTGCTGAAGAAAACGGGCCTGACACTCCAAACCGAAGTGGTGGTGCTGTGATGCGTCAGTACGGCGTACAGCGCAAACCGCGCGAGCAGCGCAAAGCCCCCGTGCGGGTGAACCGCACCCGGCGCGAGCCTGGTACGGGCTTCAGCATGGACGCGGCCGTGGTGGTGAAGAACCTCTCCATGGTCTTCGGCCTGCTGCTGGTACTGGCCCTGCTGGGCGGCGCGCTCATCTTCGGCTACCGGCTGGTCACCACCACCTCGTACCTGGCCCTCACGGAAATCAGCGTCACGGGCAATCAGCGCCTGTCCTACGGGCAGGTGCTGGAGTCCGCCGGGCTGCGCCTGGGCCAGAACAGCCTGGGCGTGAACGTGAGCCGCGTGGAGGCCGCCCTGAGCCAGAGCCCCTGGGTGGAGTTCGTCACCGTGCGCCGCCAGTTCCCGGACAAGCTCTACATCACCCTCACCGAGCGCCAGCCCTCCTTCTGGGTGCGCATGGACGGTGACTTGTTCTTTGCCGATGCCGAGGGCCGCGTCATTACGCAGCTGACCCCCGGCGACACGGCCTCGCTGCCCATGCTGGAGGTCTCGAGCGAGCTTGGCGACAAGCACGAGACCCTGGCCGCCATGGTGGCCCGCATGAACAAGCAGGATTTGCCCTTCGCCCTGGGCCAGATGGCCTGGGTTAAATTTACGGAGTCCGGCCAGGTGGAACTGTACCTGGATGCCCTCCGTTTGCACGTCCGGGCCGAGCTTTCGGACTGGGAAACGCATTTCAGCCGCATCGAGTCCGTGTGGCGCGACCTGAAACTCCGGGGCGAGGCCGGACAGGTTGTGGCCATAGAGGCCAGCGGCGGCAAGGTTTGGGTGGAAAAAAGGATAAAACCGGGCGCTTCCTAACTTGGGGAAGAGAGAAAGCGACCGGATCACGCTTGATTAACTAAGGGAGGAAAACATGGCCAAGAGCGACATCATTGTCGGACTGGACATCGGCACCACCAAGATTTGCGCGGTGGTTGGCGAGGCCAAGGACGACGGAATGGTGGACATCGTCGGCATCGGCACAGCCCCGTCCACGGGACTGCGCCGGGGCGTGGTGGTGAACATCGAGCAGACCGTGCAGTCCATCAAGAAGGCTTTGGAGGAGGCCGAGCTGATGGCCGGGTGCGAGATCCGCTCCGTGTACGCCGGCATCGCCGGCAGTCACATCAAGGGCTTCAACAGCCACGGCGTCATCGCCGTCAAGGGTGGGGAAGTGACCCAAAAGGACGTGGACCGCGTCATCGAGGCGGCCAAGGCCGTGGCGATTCCGCTGGACCGCGAGGTCATCCACACCCTGCCCCAGGAGTTCATCGTGGACGACCAGCGCGGCATCGCCGATCCCCTCGGCATGGCGGGCGTTCGTCTGGAGGTGAAGGTCCACATCGTCACCGGCGCGGTCACCTCGGCCCAGAACATCGTGCGCTCCTGCCACCGCAGCGGCCTCGACGTGGCCGACATTGTGCTCGAGTCCCTGGCCTCCAGCAAGTCGGTGCTCAGCGCCGAGGAGCGCGAGATCGGGGTCTGCATCGTGGACATCGGCGGCGGCACCACCGACATCGCCATCTTCTCCAAGGACAGCATCAAGCACACCGCGGTGCTGGCCCTGGGCGGCAATAATCTCACCAACGACATCGCCTTTGGCCTGCGCACCCCCATGACCAGCGCGGAAAAGATCAAGATCGACCACGGGTGCGCCCTGGCCGACCTCATCAAGGTCGACGAGACCATCGAAGTGCCCAGCGTGGGCGGACGCGAGTCCCGCTCCATCAGCAAGCGCGTGCTGGCCGAGATCTGCGAGCCCCGCTGCGAGGAGATCCTGGCCCTGGTCGACCAGGAGCTCATCAAGAGCGGCTTCAAGAACATGATCGCCGCAGGCGTGGTGCTCACGGGCGGCACCTCGCTCATCCACGGCATGCAGGACCTGGCCGACCAGGTTTTCGACCTGCCGGTGCGCATCGGCTACCCGGAATACGTGGGCGGCCTGCGCGACATGGTCAACAGCCCCAAATACGCCACCGCCGTCGGCCTGCTTATGTACGGCGCGGAGAAGCGCACCGTGGGCGAAAAGGAATTCCGCATCCGTGAGGATAACGTGTTCAACCGTATCCTGGGCCGGATGAAAAAGTGGTTCGTGGAAATCGCCTAGGCCGCATGTGAACGGCTGAGTGCGCTAAGTGGGTCGCTGATCTTCCTGGGGAAGGGAAGTTAAGCATATCATCAATAGTTTCAGTGAGGAGGAGATTATGGACTTCGTCATCGACAACGACATGAGCGCCAAGATCAAAGTCATCGGTTGCGGCGGCGGCGGCGGCAACGCCATCAACAACATGATCCTGTCCAAACTCAGCGGCGTCACCTTCATCGCCGCCAACACCGACGCCCAGGACATCGAAAAGTCCCTGGCCGACCACACCATCCAGCTGGGCAACAAGCTCACCAAGGGCCTTGGCGCTGGCGCCAACCCGGATGTGGGCCGCAACGCCGCCCTGGAGAGCATCGACCAGATCCGCGACGTCATCGCGGGCACGGACATGATCTTCATCACCGCGGGCATGGGTGGCGGAACCGGCACCGGCGCCGCTCCCGTCATCGCCCAGGCCGCCCGCGAGTCCGGCGCGCTCACCGTGGCCGTGGTCACCAAGCCCTTCTACTTCGAGGGCAAGCGCCGCATGCAGCAGGCCGAGAAAGGCATCGCCGAACTGCGCCAGGTGGTGGACTCCATCATCACCATTCCCAACGACCGTCTGCTGCAGATGGCCGCCAAGAAGGCCGGTTTCGCCGACATGCTGAAAAAGGCCGACGAAGTCCTGTTCTACGCCGTGAAAGGCATCTCCGATCTCATCACCGTCCACGGCCTCATCAACCTGGACTTCGCGGACGTGAAAGCCATCATGACCGAGTCCGGCATGGCCCTCATGGGCACCGGCATCGCCAGCGGCGAAAACCGCGCCCGCGAGGCCGCCCTGAAGGCCATCACCAGCCCGCTGCTGGAGGACGTGTCCATCGCCGGAGCTCGCGGCGTGCTGTACAACATCACCGCCGGCCCGGACCTCGGCACCGACGAGATCCAGGAGGTCTCCGACCTCATCAGCAAGGAAGCCCACGAGGAAGCCAACATCGTGTTCGGCGTCGTGGCCGACCCCAACGCGGGCGACGAGCTGTGCGTTACCGTCATCGCCACCAACATCGAGCAGATGCGCGATGTTTCCGCCCCGACGAACAACGCTGGCGCCGCCCGCCCCACGGTGCTGACC
>JAVBYL010000377.1 GCA_030824035.1 Humidesulfovibrio sp. | reverse complement strand
TTCCCGCGCACGGCCATGCGGTCCATGTGGATGATGGCCCGGATGGTGGAACCGGCGGGGGAGGTGACCATCTCGCGCAGCTCGGCGAGGTGCAGGTCGCTCTCCTCGGCCAGCTTGGCGGAACCGCTGAACAGCGCCTTGACGATCTGCGTGCTCTGGGCGCGGGCAAGGCCGAGGTTCACACCGGCCTCCACCAGGGCGTCCATGAAGTAGAACACGTAGGCGGGACCGCAACCGGCAATGGACGTGAAGGCGTCGAAGAGCTTCTCCGGCAGCACATGCACCTGGCCCAGGGGGGCGTGCATGGCCTGGATGAACTCGCGGCGCTCGGCGTCCAGGGCCGTGTCGTCGAAGCACAGGGCAAAAACCCCGGCGCCCACCAGGGCCGCGGTGTTGGGCATGATGCGCACAACAGGGCAGCGGCCATGGGACAGGGTGCGCAGCTTCTCCTGGGTGATGCCCGCTGCGATGGACAGCAGGCAGTGCTCGGGGGTCAGCTCGGGGCTGATCTCCTCAAGCACCGTGGGCAGGTGCTGCGGCTTCACCGCCAGGACGACATAGCGGCAGTTGCGCACGAGGTCCTTGGGCGTGGCCTGGGGCTTCAGGCCCACCTCCTTGGAGAGGGACTCCAATTTGGCGCGGTCCAGGTCGCAACCGTGGACGCTGAGCTTTTGCGCGGCAAGGCCCTTGATGATGGCCGTGCCCATGTTCCCCACGCCGATGAAGCCGACGCTGCTTTTCATGATGTTAGCCCACCAGCTCGAGGTTGCTGAAGAAGTAGGAGACTTCGACCTTGGCGGTCTCGGGCGCGTCGGAACCGTGGCAGGCGTTGGCCTCGATGCTCTTGCCGAAGTTCTTGCGGATGGTGCCCTCGGCGGCCTTGGCCGGGTCGGTGGCGCCCATGAGGTCGCGGTAGCGGGCGATGGCGTTCTCGCCTTCCAGGCAGGAGACGACCACCGGGCCGGAGATCATGTACTCCACGAGGTCCTTGAAGAAGGGGCGGGCGCTGTGCACGGCGTAGAAGCCTTCGGCCTGGGCGCGGGTCAGCTGGATCATCTTCATGCCCTTCACGGTCAGGCCAGCGTCCAGGATCATCTGGATGATGGCGCCGGTCTGCTTGGCGGCAACGGCATCGGGCTTGATGATGGAAAAAGTACGTTCGCTCATTGTTTGGTCCTCCGAAGGAATGGTGTGTCACAGCGGCGCAGTGCGGCCGCATGTATTCGTGTGCGGGGAAATGAACCTGAAACACGTCTCAAGTCAAGGACTTTGAAAAAGCAAAGGCCGCTTGCGGCGGCCCTGCGTGGTGGTATGAGATTCTGGCGTGTGCTGGCGGGCTAGAAGTGGATCTGCTCGTCCTTGATGATCTTGAAGGACTTGTTGCCCTTCACGCGGCCCGGAGTGCCATGGAACTTGCGGATGCCTTCGATCTCGACCTCGAGCAGGTCCTCGGCATCGGTGTCCAGCAGCAGAATGTCCCCGATTTCGAGGTTGAGCAGCTGCCTGCCGGTGATGCGCGTGCGGCCCAGGCGCACAAGGAACTCCACCGGAGTTTCGAACAGGCGCTCCTTGAAGCGGCTGATCCACACATGGTCGACTTCCAGGCGCTCCGACTGGAAGGAGGCGTGCAGCTTGGAGCGGATGGGCTCCATGGTGGCGTAGGGCAGACAGCAGATGAGCGAGCCGATGGCGTTTTCGAGCTCCACCTCGAAGGTGACGACGATGACGACGTCGCTGGGGGGCACGATGGCGGCGAACTGAGGGTTCACCTCCGAGCGCACCACCTCGATGTGGACCTCGTGCACGGGCTTCCAGGATTCTTCCATGTTGGCCAGGGCGATTTTGACCACCTTGTCCACGATGGCCTGCTCGATGGGCGTGAAGTCGCGGCCTTCCACCTTGGGCTGGCTGCCCGCGCCGCCAAAGAAATTTTCCACCAGGGCGAAGACCAGGCGCGAGTCGACAACGAGCAGAGCATTGCCGCGCAGCGGCTCCAGCTTGAAGATGGAGATGCTGGTGGGAACCGGCAGCGACCGCATGAAGTCGCCAAATTTGGACATGTCGATGGAGATGGGGTTGATGTCCACGCGCTTGCGCATGGTGTTGGCCAGGGCGTTGGTGCACAGGCGCGCAAAGCGGTCGTTGACGATTTCAAGAACCGGCATTCGGCCGCGGATGATGCGGTCCTGGTTGGTCAGGTCGAAGGGGACTATGCCGGAGTCGTCTTCAGGCAAATCCGGCGTGGTTTCCACCTCGCCGCCGGAAAGGCCGCGCAACAACGCATCGACTTCATCCTGTTCGAGAATCTTGCTCATGTACGCATTCCTCGGAAAAAAGGGTCCCTGGGCGCGGAGCGCCGGTGGCTCTTGGGCATATAAGCAAGAATCGGACCGAAAGCCCGAGAGCTTTAGTCCCTTGGTTCTTCACCAAGCAGTACAGCGAGAAGCGGGCCTTTGGCAAGGCGTGGCGCAAGAAAAAGTCTAATGGCGCGAAAGGGATGTCAGCGGAACAATCTGCACGGAGTCGTCCTTGCGCTTGAGCCACTGCTGCAGCGCCTGGAGCGTTTCCGGGTGCGGGTGGCCGATGGCGATGGCCTGGCCCTTGGCCCTGGCGACGTCCTCGGCCTTGCGCAGCTGCGTCAGAATCGCGGCAACGCTCAGCTCATTGTCCAGGAACACATCCCGCTCCAGAATGCGCAGGCCGAGCTTTTTGGCCTCCTGCGGTGCGGCGCTCACGGGGGTGGTCTTGCTGTCCAGGAAGAACATGCCGCGCTCGTTGATGGCCTCCAGGGCCACGCGCACGCCGGTGGTGTTTTCCGTGAACTGGGAGCCCATGTGGTTGTTGATGCCGATGGCGCCTGGAACCTTGCCCGCCGCCAAGCGCACTGCGGCGCGTATTTGGTCGGCGGTCATGCTGACGAGCAGGGCGTTCTTGCCGGGGTTCACCGCCGGGTAGCCCTTGGGCTGCATGGGCAGGTGGATGAGGACCACATTGCCGGAGCCCTTGGCGAGCTTCAGCACCGCGTCGCGGTTGGAGCTGTCTGGCCAGATGGAGAAGCTCGCGGGTACGCCGAGCTTGGACAGGCCCTTGGCGAACTGCACGTCCTCGCCCATGTCGTCGATGACGATTGCGAGCTTGCCCGCGCCAACGTGCGGCCGTTCGGTGGTGGCGGGTTTCTCCGCCACCTGCGGCAGCAGCAGGCGGTGGGTGGGGATGGTGCCGATGGCGATGGTCCACTCGTTCTTGCCGGTGTCCTCCAGGCGCGCCTCAGGCACTTTCTGGTCCAGGGTCTGCTTCAGCAGGGCAAAGAGCTGCGCGCGCTGCGCCTGGGGCAGGGGCAGGCGGATGGTTTGGAAGTGGTAGTCGTGCCCCTGGAAGCGGCGGTACTCCACGGCCTCGATCTTCAGGCTCGTGATGTCGGTCTTGCCCGCGTGGAGCATGTCGAGCAGGGCGGAGTCCACGGCCCTGGCGCGCAGGTCGAACTCCTGGTCGGGGTACTGCTCGTACTCGCCCTTGGCCGGGACCTCGGCTGGCTGCACAGGGCCGCGCTGTGGCACTTGGCGCACGTAGAAGACAATGACCAGGGCGGCCAGGGCCAGGGCCAGGAGGAAGACCGCCGTGGTGGTGGCGTTCTTGCGGCTGCGCGGCTTGCGAGATGAGTCAGCCCCGCTCTCGCGGGGCTGTTCGTTGTCTTTCGGACACATGGTGCTGCCTGTTTTTGCCGGGCTTTAGCGGATTTCCTTGATCTTGGGCAGCTGCTTGACCATCTCCAGGCCCAGGCGCACCTGGTTGTCCTTCTCGATGATCACGCGGGCGGCGTCGCTGTCCGCGGTGGCCGCGCCCTTCTTTTTGCCCTTCTTGCCATTGGCGTTTTCCAGGTGGCGCTGGAAATCCTTCTCGCGGAAGGTGAAGCGGTCCTTGTTGTTCTTGTCCTCGTCGGAGGGCGGCGCGGCAAAGGGGATGTCCAGGTCCGGCACGATGCCCTCGGCCTGGATGGAGCGGCCATTGGGCGTGTAGTACAGGGCGGTGGTCAGCTTGATGCCGGAGCCGTCGGGCAGGGAGACCACGGTCTGCACCGAGCCCTTGCCGAAGGTCTTCTCGCCGATGAGCAGGGAACGCTTGCGATCCTGCAGGGCGCCGGCGACGATCTCGGCGGCGGAGGCGGATCCGGCGTTGATGATGGTGACAAGGGGAACCTGTGTCAGGTCGTCGCTGTCCTTGCGCGCCATGAAGTCGCGGCGGGACTGCGGGTCCTTGCCCTGGATGTACACCACCAGGCCATCGGCCAGGAAGGTGTCGGCCACGGTGACGGCCTGCTCGAGCAAGCCGCCGGGGTTGTTGCGCAGGTCGAGCACGATGCCCTTGATGGGCTCCTTCTTGGCGTACTCGTTAAGCTTGTCGTGCAATTCCTTGGTGGTGTGCTCGTTGAAGCGGGTGATGCGCGCCAGGACGTAGCCCTTTTCGAGCTCCTGGGTCTTGACGCTGATGATGGGGATGGTGCCCCGGGCGATGGTGACGTCGATGGGCTGCTGCGCGCCCTTGTGCAGGATGGTGAGCACCACGGTGGTTCCCTGGGGGCCGCGGATGCGCTTCACCGCGTCGTTCAGGCCGAACTCCTGGGTGGGTTCGCCGTCGATCTCCAGGATGATGTCGCCGCTTTTGAGGCCAGCCTTGAAGGCCGGGGTGTCCTCGATGGGGGTGACGACCACGAGCCTGCCGTTGTCCTGGCTGATCTCGATGCCGATGCCGTGGAAGGCGCCGCTGGAGGAAACCTGCAGTTCCTTGAAGTCATCGGCGGAGAGGAAGGCCGAGTGCGGGTCGAGTTGTTCCAGCATGCCCTTGATGGAGTTCTGGATGAGCTCCGCGCGGGTGACTTTCTTGACGTAGTGCGTTTCCACCATGTCGAGCACCTGACTGAACCGGCGCAGCGCCTCGAACTGGTCGTCTTTGTTCGTGGCGGCGCCAAGGGGGGCCGGGGCGATGGTCAGTGTGACCAGAATAAGAAATGCTGCAGTCCAGGTGCCAATGCGCATAATGCCTCCGGAAGAGGGAAGGAAGGGCTACCCGGCGCTAATGGCCGGGAGCAAGCCACAGCTGGGGATTAATGGGTTTTTGATGAAAACGCAATTCGAAATAGACGCCGCTGCTGCGTGCTTCTGGGTAGTATCCGGCCTGGCCCAGGGGTTCGTCCTTTTCCACTTCCTGCCCGGCGCGCACGTCCACCTCTGCGAGGTAGGCGTACAGGCTGTAGTAGTTGTCGCCGTGGTACACAATGACCACCTTGCCCAGTCCGCGCAGCACGTCGCTGTGCACCACCTTGCCCCAGAAGATGCTGCGCACGGGCGCGGCCTCCGCCGTGGCGATGCCGAGCCCCCGGCGCGGGGGCCGTCCATCGGGCGAGAAACTTGTCACCACGCGGCCTTGGCTGGGCCAGGGCAGGGTGCTTTTGAACGATTCGAACTTGCGCGTGCGCTGGCTGGCCAGCTGGTAGTTCAGCTGCTGGATGGACTTCAGGATGTCCTGCAGCTCGCTTTCCAGGTCGCGCCGTTGAGCGCTGACGGCCCGCACGTGGGAGTTCAGGGCCAGCTGGTCGCGCAGGAGGGTGTCCTTTTCGGCGTTGATGGCGGCAAGCTGCCTGTCCGCCTGGGCCTCCAGCTGCTTCTGCCTGGCCAGCACCTCCGCCAGCTCGCGCTCCTGGCGGCGCACGTCCTCCAGCTTGGCGCGCACGTGGGCATACACGGAGCTCGTCCACTGGAAGCGCCGGTCCGAGGCGTCCCAACTATCGGAAAGGCGCGCGCCCTCGTGCATGCCCTGGGCGTGCAGGGGCCACAGCGCCTCCAGCAGCTTGCGCAGCTCGCGGGCGGACTGTTCCCGGCGCACCCGCACCACGTTGTACTGGGCGGCGTACACGGCCTCTTCCTGGCGTAGGGTGTCCAGCTCGGTCTGCTGCTTCTGGATGCGCTCCTGGGCCACCTTGGCGCGCTTTTCCACCTCAGCGAGCTGGGCGGCCAGGGTGCGCTCGCGGGCGGAGAGCTGCTGCACCGCGGTCTTGCGTTCATCGGCCTTGCTGCGCTCCTGCCGTAGCGCCTTTTCGATGCGGTCCGGCTGGGCGCTCGCTGGCGCGGCCACCAGAAGCAGAGCGGCGGTGAGGAAGAGCACAGCGGTGAGGCAGGGCAAAGCGATGAGGCAAGGTGGTGCGGGCGGTTTGCGCGTCATTCCGGCAGGGCCTCCGGGTTGGGCAAAAAGGGCCGCAGGGGGCAGAGGGCGCATTTGGGCCTGCTTTTGGCGCACCACTGCTTGGCGGCGCGCACGATGAGGGCGTGGTATTCATTGTACAGGGCAACATCCTCCGGCAGGGCGGAGAGGAAGATGTCCTGCACCTCGTGGTAGTGCGTCTGCTCCGGAATCAGCCCATGGCGCCCCAGCAGGCGCACGGTGTAGGCGGCCACCACGAAGGTCGGCTTGCTGAGCGCGTACAGCAGGATGGAGTCCGCCGTCTCCGGCCCGATGCCCCTGACCTCCAGCAGCTTGGGCCGCAGGTTTTCCAGGCTCTGGCTGCCCAAATCCTCGATTCTCGTGCACGACTCCTGCTCAAGAAATTCGAGAAATTCTGTCAAGCGCTTGCTTTTTATGCGGAAGTGCCCGGAGGGACGGATGAGGTCCTCCAGCCGCTCCAGGGGCACGGCGCGCAGGCCGGCCGGTGTCAGCGCGTCCGCCTGCTTGAGGTTGGCGATGGCGCGTTCGACGTTCTTCCAGTTGGTGTTCTGGGTGAGGATGGCCCCCACGGCGATCTCGAAGGGCGTTTCCCCCGGCCACCAGGCGCTGGGGCCAAGCTCCGAGAGCAGGGCATCGTACATGCCCTTCAGGATCGCCGCGTGGCCCATGCCTATGCCCCCGCCACTCCTGTCCAGAGCAGGCCGCACCACTCGCCGCTTTCATGCAGCGCGGGGTCGGGCAGGCCCAGGAGCTTGTAAGCGCGGATGACATCCGGCGCCTGTTCCACCAGAATGCCGGACAGGGCCAGGCAGCCGCCCTGCTTCACGTGCTTCAGAATGTCCTTGGCCATGAAGATGAGCGGCTTGGACAGGATGTTCGCCACCACTACGTCAAAAACCTTGTCGTCCGGCAGGGTTTGGATGCCGCCCACGGCCACCTTGAAGGTGTCGGCCACGTTGTTGATCTGAGCGTTCTCGTCCGCGCAGGCTATGGCCTGGGGGTCGATGTCCAGGCCCAGGCCCGTGAGGCCAAGCTTGGCCAAGCCGATGCCCAGGATGCCGGAGCCGGTGCCCAGGTCCAAAAACTCCATGCCCGGGGCGATGTGCCCGTTGCGGTGCAGGTCGGCCAGGCAGGTGAGGCACAGGGCCGTGGTGGGGTGGTGGCCGGTGCCGAAGGCCATCTTGGGCTCGATGATGATGGGCGTGAGGTTGGCGTGCTGCGTGTCGGAAAGCCAGGGCGGCAGAATCTCAAAGCGCTCGCCGCACTCGATGGGCGTAAAGAACTCGCGCCAGGACTGCGACCAGTCCTGGGATTCGCTCTCTTCGTCGCGGCAGTTGGCCTCGGGCCAGCGGTTGCGGATGTCGGCTATGACGGCGCGCCCGGCGTCGTGGTTTTCCAGAAAGGTGCGGAAATTCGTGGAACCGTCCACAGCCTGGGTTTCCTCCCAGCCGTGCTGGATGGCCTGGGAAAGGAAGAGCACGCCGTTTTCGTACTCCTCGGCAGGCAGGGAAAACTCAATCTTGATCAAGTCGTTGCTCATGCGTGAGGTATCCTCTGGTCGTGTTGCGGTTATGTTGGGGTGGGCAAGCGCTTCAGACAATGACATCGACGATGCCGCCGGTGCCGGTGATGTCTGAGCGGGACTGGGCTGCGCGCAGGCGCATGGAGCCTTCGTCGGGCTGGTGCTCCGTGT
>JAVBYL010000320.1 GCA_030824035.1 Humidesulfovibrio sp. | reverse complement strand
ATTCTGGAGCGCGGGGCCGACGCCATCGTGGTGCTGCCGGAGGCGGCGGGCGAGCTGAAGGCCATCGTGGCGGAGCTGAAGCTCTCCCAGGGCACGCTGGACCTCCAGCGCGCCGTGGTGACGGAGATTGTGCCCGCGGGCCTTGGCCACCGCGTCTGCGTCGACACCATCTCCATGCTGCGGCGCAGCCAGGGCATGCTGGTGGGCAACTCCAGCGCCTTCACCTTCCTGGTGCACGCCGAAACAGAATCCAACCCCTACGTGGCCGCCCGGCCCTTCCGCGTCAACGCGGGCGCGGTGCACGCCTATGCCGTGCTCCCCGGCGACAAGACCTGCTACCTGGAGGAGCTCTCCGCCGGGCGCGAGGTGCTCGTCGTCTCCGCCGATGGCGGCACCAGCCTGGCCACCGTGGGCCGCGTGAAAATCGAGGTCCGGCCCATGCTCAAGATCACCGCCAAGGTCCTGGCTGCCGATGGGGCTGAGGTCTCCGGCCAGGTGTTCCTGCAAAACGCCGAGACCATCCGCGTCACCGGCGTGGACGGAACCCCCATCAGCGTAGTGAACCTGAAGCCCGGCGACGAGATCCTGTGTCGCACGGATGTGGCGGGCCGGCACTTCGGCATGCGCATCCGCGAAGACATCAAGGAGGGCTAGGGCATGGGCAAGAGCGACAGCGACACACCGGCGGACACCATCGGCGCGGACGGCATCAACACCTCGGACCTGGCGGCCCTGCGCGAGGAAATCGACGCCCTGGACAACGGCATCGTGGACCTGCTCAACCGCCGCGCGGCCATCAGCATCGGCGTGGGCAAGGCCAAGAAGGACTCCCCGGAGACCGTGTTCAAGCCCTTCCGCGAAAAGGAAGTGATGGACCGCCTGGCCAAGCTGAACCCCGGCCCCCTGCCGGAGAGCCACCTGCACGCCATCTACCGCGAGATCATGTCCAGCTCCCGTCGCCTGCAGCGCCCGGAGCGCGTGGTGTACCTGGGGCCGGAGGGGACCTTCAGCTACTTTGCGGGCCTGGAGTACCTGGGCCGCAGCGCGGAGCTGACCCCCAAGGCCAACTTCGAGGAGATCTTCCGCGCCGTGGCCGATGGTGAGGCCGAACTGGGCGTCATCCCCCTGGAAAATTCGCTCCAGGGTACGGTGGGCCAGGTGGTGGACCTGTTCATGCTCTTCCCGGTGTTCATCCACGCCGAGCTGTTCTGCCGCATCACGCACTGTCTCATGGGCAAGGCGGACTTCCCGGCGGACGTAAGGGAGATCCACTCCCACCCGCAGCCCCTGGACCAGTGCGGCGGCTGGCTGAAGAACAACATGCCCGGGCGCATCCTGGTGCCCACCAGCAGCACGGCGGCGGCGGCGGAGATAGCGGCCGCGCGCGGGGCCGAGGTGGCCACCGTGGGGCACATCCGCCTGGCGGACCGCTACGGCCTGAACATCCTGGCCGCACACATCGAGGACTTGCCCGACAACTGGACGCGCTTTCTCGTCATCGGCCCCAGGCCGGGAACCGAGGGCGCGCGCGACAAGACCTCCATCCTCTTCACCGTGCCGGACAAGCCCGGCGCCCTGGCCGAGGTGTTGGAAAGCTTTGCTGGCCGCGCCATCAACATGACTAAGCTCGAAAGCCGCCCCCTGCGCGGCGAAAAGTGGAAGTACGTGTTCTTCGCCGACCTGGAGTGCGACCTCTCGCGCATGGAGTACGACAGCTTCCTGGCCAGCCTGCGCGAGCGCTGCCACACCCTGCGCATCCTGGGCTCCTACCCCACAGGCCCGCACCTCGACGCGGGCGGGAGGCAGTGATGCCACAGCTGAAGCCCATACGGGTGCAGGCCCCGGCCTCCAAGTCCATGTCTCACCGCGCCCTCATCTGCGCGGCGCTGGCCACGGGCGAAAGTCGGCTCTCCGGCGTGCTGGAAAGCCAGGACACGGAGCGCACCATGGGCTGCCTCGCGGCCTGCGGCGCGGGCTTCGCCCGTGTTGGGGAAGGCGAGTACCTGGTGCAGGGCATGCCGGAAGGACCGCAAGGTGGCGATGGCGACCACCCGGCGGACCTGAACGTGGGCGAATCCGGAACCACCTGCCGCCTGCTGGCGGGGGTGGTGGCGGCCGGGCGCGGCAGCTTCCGCATCCACGGCGAGGGCCGCATGCACCAGCGCCCCCTGGGCGAACCCGCCCGCGCCCTGGCGCCGCAGGGCGTTCTCTCCCGTTTCGAGGGCCAGCAGGGCTACCCGCCGGTCATCATCACCACCACCGGCCTGCCCGGCGGCGACATCGACGTGCGCCTGGAGGAGAGCAGCCAGTACCTCTCCGGCATTCTGCTGGCCGCGCCCCTGGCCAGCGCGCCCATGACCATCGCCCTCTCCGGCGCCAAGGCCGTGAGCTGGCCGTATGTCTCCCTCACCCTCCAGGCCATGCGCGACTTCGGCGCGCCCGCCGTGGTGGAGGTTCTGGGCGCGGACGGAGCGTTCCACCCCGTGGACCACGCCACCGTCACCAGTGCTGAGCCCGGCACGCTGCGCTTCCGCATCGCCCCGGGGCAGTACAAGGCCCGCAGCCTGCGCGTCGAGGGCGACTGGAGCAATGCCTCATACTTTTTGGCCGCCGGTGCCGTGGGCAAGCGCCCGGTCACCGTCGCGGGCCTCAGCCAAAGCTCCCTGCAGGGCGACCGCGCCATCCTGGACATCCTGGCCGCCATGGGCGCGCGCGTCACCTGGGCCCAGGGCCCGGAGGGCGAGGAGGTCACCGTGGCCGGGCCGGAGGCCGGGTTCCTCGGCGGCGTGGACGTGGACATGGGCGCCTGCCCGGACCTCGTGCCCACCGTGGCCGTGGCCGCTTGCTTCGCCAAGGGGCAAACGAGCATCCGCAACGTGGCGCACCTGCGCATCAAGGAAAGCGACCGCCTGGAGGCCCTGGCCGTGGAGATAGCCAAAACCGGCTGCGGCACGCGCATGCTGGCCGACGGGCTCATCATCAGCCCCGCCGCCATGCCCGCCGGGCTGTCCGGTAGGCTGCCCGCCGGACTTTCCGGAGGACTCTCCGGTGGACTGGCCGGTGGCCGGGCCATCCCCTTTGAAACACGCGGCGACCACCGCCTGGTCATGGGGCCGAACCTTTTCTCCCTGGGGGGCATCGAGCCCCAGTTCGACAACCCCGGCTGCGTGGCCAAGAGCTTTCCCGGCTTCTGGACCGCTTGGGCACCCATAGCAGCGGGCCAGACAGATGCGGGCCAGGCTGACGTTGCGGGCCAGGCTGACGTTGCCGAAAAAACGGGGCGGGAGGGCTAGCCGCGTGGGGTTTACGGGCATTGAGAACATCACCATAGTGGGCGCGCGCGGCCAGATGGGCGCGCTCTTCGCCCGCGCCTTCCACAAGGCCGGGTATGCCGTGAATACCCTGGACCGCCCCTACTCCGACAAGGACATGGCCAGCGTGCTCTCCGGGGCCGACCTGGTGCTGGTTTCCGTGCCGGTGACGGCCATGCGCGCCGTGGCCGAGCAACTGGCCCCGCACCTGAAGCCCGGCGCCATCATGGCCGATGTGTGCTCCGTGAAGGTGCACCCCGTGGACCGCATGCTCGCGGCCTACTCCGGCCCCGTGGTGGGCACGCATCCCCTGTTTGGCCCGGTGATTCCGGAGGGCTTCGAGCCACGCGTGGCCGTTACGCCGGGCCGTGGGGACGAAGCCCCGGCCGCCGTCTCGGAGGTCTTCGCCCGCTCCGGGTTCGTCCCCTTCGCCAGCACGGCGGAGGAGCACGACCGCGCCATGGCCTGCGTGCAGGGCCTGAATTTCATCACCACCGTGGCCTACCTGGCCACTGCCCGGCAAACCCCCGGCATAGAGAAGTACCGCACGCCCTCCTTCGAGCGCAGGCTTGAGGCGGCGCGCAAGATGCTCACCCAGGACCGGGAGCTCTTCCAGCTCATTTCCGAGGACAACCCCTTCATGCAGGAGACCGTGCGCCAGTTCGCCTCCTTCGTGGACATCGCCGCGGGCGGCGACCTCGACCTGCTTTCCGCCAGGGCCTCCTGGTGGTGGCGCGAAACGGCATAGGGACGCGGAAACCCGCCTGACAAGGCGGAACTTGTAGCAGTGCAGGCCGCGTCCCAGGTTAGGGGCGCGGTCTTCTTTTTCACGACACGGAGGGACGACATGGACATTCGCTTGCGGCACTACGGAAAATGGCTCCCCGCCGATGTGCAGACCCCCATCAGCCTGTACCTGGGCCTGGTGGGCGATGCCCCCGGCATACTGCTGGAAAGCGCCGAGGTGGACGGCCGCCTGGGCCGCTTCAGCCTCATCGCCTGGGACTTCCGGCTCATCGCCGGGCAGGAGGACGGCAAGCTCAAGCTGGATATCCGCGATGAGCGCTTGGCTCCCCTGGCCGCCCTGAACGGCCAGGACTACATGGAAGGGTTGCGCGTGCTGCTGCGCGCCATCGAGATAGACCAGCCCGGCCTGAAGGAGCCCCTGCCCGCGCTCACCCGCTCCCTGCTGGGATACCTGGGCTACAGCGTGGGCGGCATGCTGGAGCCCAAGCTGGCCGCCTGCATGCCGCCGGAAGAGGCCGAGGCCTACCTGGCCCTGCCCGGCCAGGTGGTGCTGTACGACCACCTGCGCCACCGCTGCTGCTACCTTTCCCTGGACGAGCACGGCAGCGACGGCCGGGGCGGCCCCAAGCCCGCCAAGCTGGGCAGCGCGGGCAGCTTTGAGCTGCACACCGAGGAACCCAGCGCCACGCCGGGCCGCGAGGAATATATGGAGCAGGTGCGCGAGGCCAAGCGCCTCATCACCGAGGGCGAGGGCATCCAGCTCGTGTTCTCCGTTCGCTTCGCCACGCCCTTCTCCGGCGAGCCGTTCGGGGTGTACCGCCGCCTGCGCCAGGCCAACCCCTCGCCGTTCATGTTCTTCATGCGCTTCGAAAACGAGACCCTCCTCGGCTCCTCGCCGGAGATGATGGTCCGCTGCGAGGCGGGCAGGCTGGAGGTGCGGCCCATCGCAGGCACTCGCCCCCGCGGCGTCACCGAGGCCCAGGACGTGGCCTTTGAGCAGGAGCTGTTGGCCGACCCAAAGGAACGCGCCGAGCACGTGATGCTGGTGGACCTGGGCCGCAACGACCTGGGGCGCATCGCCACCCCCGGCAGCGTGGAGGTGGCCAAGTTCATGCGCGTGGAGCGCTTCAGCCACGTTATGCACCTGACGAGCTACGTGGAGGCCGACCTGCGCGACGGCCTGGACGCCATCGACGTGCTGCAGTCCACCTTCCCGGCGGGCACGGTGTCGGGCGCGCCCAAGATCTGGGCCATGGAGACCATAGCCCGGGTGGAAAAGCTGCCGCGCGGCCCCTACGCCGGGGCCATGGGCTGGCTGGGCGTGGGCAAGGGCCCTGTGAACATGGGCACGGGCATCACCATCCGCAGCATGTGGATGCGCGACGGCGTATGCAACTGGCAGGCCGGGGCCGGGCTGGTGTACGACTCCGACCCGGAAAAGGAATGGCAGGAGGCCAACAACAAGGCCCGCATCATCCGCGAGATTCTTTCCTCCAAGGGGGTTGGCGATGTTTTTGCTGATAGATAACTTCGATTCCTTCACCTTCAACCTGGTGCAGGCCTTCCAGCAGCTGGGGGCCAGCCCCACGGTGCTGCGCAACGACCGCCCGGAGCTGCTGGACCCGGCCTTTGTGGCGGGCCTTGGCCGCGTGTGCCTTTCCCCCGGGCCCAGCCGCCCGGAAAACGCGGGCAACTGCCTGAAGTTTTTGGCCCTGCTGGACAAAATCAACCCCACCGTGCCCACCCTGGGCGTGTGCCTGGGCCACCAGACCCTGGGGCACTTCGCCGGGGCCAGCGTGGTCCGCGCCGACCGCATCATGCACGGCAAAACATCCATGATCGAGCACCAGGGCGAGGACATCTTCGCCGGGCTGCCCCAGCCCTTCGAGGTGTGCCGCTACCACTCGCTCATCGTGCTGGCCCACGAGGCCCCGGAAAAGCTCCACGTGACGGCAAAAACCGCCGAGGGCGAGGTGATGGGCATGCGCTACACCGACCGCCCCTGGAGCGGCGTACAGTTCCACCCGGAATCCATCCTGACCCCGGAAGGCCCCAAGCTGTTGGCCAACTTCCTCAAAATCACCAAGCAGGCCGCCTAGGGCGCCGCCCTGCCAGCCTTGGAGGACACAACGATGGCGGAGAACATGCGCGACATCCTGGAAACCCTGGCCACAGCCACGGACCTGACGCCGGAGCAGGCGGCCTTCGCCTTCCGCGAGCTCTTCGAGGGCAACCTGACCCCGGCCCAGTCCGGAGCCTTGCTCATGGCCCTGCGCGCCAAGGGCGAAACCCCGCTGGAGCTGGCCTCCGCCGCGCGCGCCGGGCTGGCGCGGGCCCGGCAGGTGACGGACCTGCCCGCCGGACCGCTGCTCGACATCGTGGGCACCGGCGGCGACCGCACCAACAGCTTCAACTGCTCCACGGCGGTCTCCCTGTACCTGGCCGCCCTGGGCCACACGGTGGTGAAGCACGGCAACAGGGCGGTGTCTTCCTCCAGCGGCAGCGCGGACGCCCTGGAGGGCCTGGGCCTGCCGCTGACCACCGGGCCGGACGAGGTTGCGGCGGAGCTGAAGCGTACGAACTTCGTGTTCCTCTTCGCCCCCAACTACCACCCGGCCTTCGCGCACATCGCCCCGGTGCGCCGGGAAATGGGCATCCGCACCCTGTTCAACCTCATGGGCCCGCTGCTCAACCCCGCGCGGCCCACGCACCAGCTCCTTGGCGTGGGCATGGCCGGGTCCCTGCCGCTCATGGCCGAGACCCTGGCCCTCACCGCGCCCAAGGTGCAGGCCTTCGTGGTGCACGGGGCGGGCGGTTTCGACGAGCTGACCCCCTTCGGCCCCACCGTGGGCTTCCAGGTGGAGACCGGGCAGGTGCGGCCCCTGCGCATCGACCCCAAGGACTTCGGCCTGGCCGGGCACGGCCCGGAGGACGTGCGCGTCACCGACAAGGAAAACGCCGTGGCGGCTTTGAAGGCCGTGCTCACGGGCAAGGGCGTGCCCGCCATGCAGGACATGACCGCCCTGAACCTTGGCGCGGCCCTGCACCTGGTTTCCGGCAAGGCCATGGGCCAGTGCATGGCCGAGGCCAAGCAGGCCGTGGCCGAGGGCGCGGCCCGGAGGTTCGTGAATGGCTAGCAACGCCGCCATGGCCAGCGGTTCTTCCGCAGGGGCCAACATGCTCGAGCGCTTCCGCAAGGCCCAGCAGCCCGGCATAGAGCGGCTGCGCCAGCTGGAGGCGGCGGGCCGCCTGCCAGCGCCCTTTGTGGGTGTGCGCCCCGGCTTCTCCGCCGCGCTGCGTGCCCAGGGCTCTCCGGCGGTCATCGCCGAGTACAAGCGCGCCTCGCCCTCCCGTGGGGTCATCAACCTGGCGCTTACGCCGGAGGTGGTGGCCCGCATGTACGCCGAGGCGGGCGCGGCCTGCTTCTCCGTGCTGACGGAAGAGGCGCACTTCCAGGGCAGCCTGGCCTACCTTGCGGACATGGCCTTCGCCGCCCGCCCGCTGCTGCGCAAGGACTTCCTCCTCGACCCGCTGCAGGTGGCCGAAACCGCCGCCACACCGGCCTCGGCCCTGCTGCTCATCATGCGCATGTTCCCCGGCCCGGCCGAGGTGCGCGCCATGCTCGACCAATGCGCCCGCTACGGCCTGGAGGCCGTGTGCGAGGTTTTCGACGAGGCCGACCTGGACGTGGCCCGCGAGGCCGGGGCCGAGATCATCCAAGTGAACAACCGCGACCTGGACCTCCTGGTGACGGACCTTTCCGTGTCGCGCCGACTGGTGCGGCACAGGCAGCCGGGCGAGATATGGATCAGCGCCAGCGGCCTGGACGCGCCGGGGCAGCTGGCGGAGATGGCGGAG
>JAVBYL010000329.1 GCA_030824035.1 Humidesulfovibrio sp. | reverse complement strand
GTGCGCGGCGAGGAGAGCATGGCCTTTGTGATGATGCGCGAGGCGCAACGCCGCAAGGGGCTGCTGCCGCGCTTCCGCGCCGCAAGGGTGTACCTGGACGAGCTCAGCTTCACCAGAATCACGGCGGACCCGGACCTGGCGCGCTTCCGCGTCAAGGGGCGCTACAGCGTGAGCGTTTCCACCCACTTTGAAACCGTGGAGGAAGACGCGCTGTTCGTGCTTTTGCCGGAGGACGGCGGCTGGAAGATCTTCGAACGCCGCGAGGGCGCCGACTAACAGGGCTACTGGCAGACGGGCGGCGGACAAGCCGCTGGCGGCGCGCTGCCTATTTGCTGACAACTAACCGATTGACCCCACGTGGCAGACCCCCGCGCCCACGGCAACGGCCAAAGGCGAATCAGAATCCTCCGACGGGTCCTCAAGCAGCGCGGTCGAGCGCTCACGCGCGGGCAATTCCCGCGAAGTATCGGCGCAGTCCGTTTCGCCCGAGTGGGCGACCATGACGCAATCGCGCCCGCCATTCTTGGCCAGGTACAGCGCCTGATCGGCCAGGGCCACCAGGTCAGAGCCCACCAGCCCAGGCTCCAGCGCAGCCACGCCCACGCTCACCGTGAGCTTCAAGCCATCCCCCTCCTTGCAGCCCTCCTGCACCACCGGCAGCACTTCGCCCCTCAAGAAACAGCGTGCGGCCACGCGCTCGCGGATGCGTTCCGCCAGGAGCACGGCGTGCTCGCGGGGGGTGTGCGGCAGCACGATGGCGAACTCCTCGCCGCCGTAGCGAGCCGGAAAGTCTGTGGAGCGCAGGCTGTCGCACAGCAGTGAGGCCACCTCGCGCAGCACGGCGTCTCCGGCCTGATGGCCGCAGGTGTCGTTCACGCGCTTGAAGTGGTCCACATCAACCATGATGAGGGCCAGGGGCTGATTGTAGCGCGCATGGCGCACGGTCTCGGACTCCAGCCGCTCCTCGAAGCTGCGGCGGTTGGCGATGCGCGTCAGTCCGTCGCGGTCCGCCAAAGATTTGACTTGGCGGAACAGGTGGGCGTTGCGCAGGGCCAGGGCCAAGTGGTTCACCGCGGCGTTGAGGGTCTGCACCTGGTCCTTGCCCAGGCGCAGGCTCTCGGAAGTGGAAAGAGCCAGGCAACCGAAGGTTTCGCCACCGGAGGAAAGGGGCAGCATGAGCAGGCGGCCCGCCTGGGGCGAGGGAACCTGACGCAGGTGGCGCGAGGGCGTCAGCGTATGCTGGCGCACCTCCGAAACAGAGGCTCCGCCCAGCTTGCGGGCAGCATCCAGCAGGGTCTCGGTCCAAATATCGCTTTCCGGCGGGGCGGCAAGGCTGTTCATGTAAATGTCCGTCAGCAGCCCCGGTGCATCCGGCTCGCGCGCCCAAAACACGGCGGAAAGCGAGGTCAGGGGCAGCAGGGAGGCCAGATCGGTGCGCGCCTTGGTCAAGATGGTGGCGGTGTCCAGGCTGGCGGAGGCGCGGGAGATGATGCGGTTCAAGAACCCAAGATGGTTGGTCTTGCGGGTGAGCAGCTCGCGCTCCAGGGCGATCTCGTCGGTCTTGCGGCGCAAATCGGTGGTGAGCGCACCCAGCTCGCGCAGGCGCAGCACGGTGTCGCGCAGGGCAAAGCGGGTATGGGGTGCGCGCAGGGCTGTGATGAAGCCCTGCTCAAGCGCCTGTTCCGGCTCCATCTCAGGGTCGGACGCGTCCAGCAGCAACACACGCCGCAGGGTTCCGTCGCTCTTGGCCTCGCGCTGCTTGGCGCGAGAAAGCGCCCGCCATGACGTCCAGGGTATCCAGGCGACGCGGGGAGTTTCCTCGACACCGCGCATCCAGCCGAAGGCCTCCGGCGAAATGTTCCGCAAGAGGTATCCCGGCCCGGCGGCCTGCTCCACAAGGGCGGCCGTTTCCGGGTCAAGCCCCAGTCCCCACATGATTTCCGGCTCTGCTATGCTGTGCATCGCTTTGCTCCTGTCCTCGCCAAGGCGGTGTACCCGTGGCGTAATAGGAGCGTTTATGCAAATCCCAGTCCACAGGAAACAACTGCCAAGTACGGGCCGCGGCTCCCCGCTGCGGCACTTGACCGCGCGCCCCAACTGTGGCTTTGCTATGAATTATGAGCAAACGTGGCGTCTTCGGCACTCTGGACAGCTTCCTGGAAACCGGGCCCATCCTTGGCCGCAAGGTGGCCAATACCGGCATGCTCCGCCATTTGCTGGCCGCAGACCCCTTTGACTCCTATCATTTTTTCTTGGCGGACCAGACCGTGCGCGCGGACCTGAACGCCGCCCTGGCCGCCCTGGCGCCGGAAATCCACAAAGACGGGCGCATCCTGGTTCTGGACCGGCGCGAACTGCCCGGAAGGCTCGCCGCCACGGACTACGCCTGCTTCCACCAGTCCGACTGCATCGTGCACCCGCCGCACCTGGCCCGGTTGCGCAACGCCCACTCCCGCGAGCTGTTCCCCATCACCGGGCCCATCCATTCCCTCAGCTACCCCGACTATCCGGCCGCCTTTCTGCACCACCTGTGGGCCGGTGCCACCCAGCGCGACTGCATCATCGCCACCTCCCGCGCCGGCCGTGCGGCGGTGGATCAGTTCTTCGACCACCTGCGCCAAGGCTTCGGCCTGGCGTCGACACCCGGCCCAAGCCTGCGCATCGTGCCCCTGGGGGTGGACCCGGAGCTGGCCGAGACGCCCGTCCCCGACACCGCGACGCGCCGCGAATTGCGCAAAGAGCTGGGCCTGCCGCCGGAGCGCGCCCTCATCCTGGTGCTGGGCCGCATTTCCCACGCCAGCAAGATGGACGTGCTGCCGCTCATCCGCGCCCTGTCGCGGCTGTTTTCCGGCCACGGGGGCACGGCCAAGGTCGCCCCGGAGTCCGTGGCCCTGGTGCTGGCGGGCTGGACGGACGACGACGACATCTTTCCGCAAACCCTGGTGGACATCGGGGCCAGGCTTGGCCTCACCGTGCTGCTGGAAAAGCGCCCGGGCGAGCGCCGCAAGGCCAAGCTGCTGGCCGCCTGCGACATTTTCGCCAGCATCGCCGACAACCCCCAGGAAACCTTCGGCCTGACCATCCTGGAGGCGCAGGCCGCCGGGCTGCCGGTGGTGGCCTCGGACTACAGCGGCTACCGCGACCTCCTCGAACACGGCGCGGCTGGCCTGCTGGTGCCCACCCTGGGCCCCGCCGCCAATGCCTCGGCCTCGCCCCAGTTTTTCCCGGACGACGGCCTGGCCGACCAGCTGGCGCCCGTGCTCTTCGACAACCAGTACCACCTGATCCAGGCCCAGCGCGTGAGCGTGGACACCCCGCTGCTGGCCCAGGCCCTGGGAGCGCTGCTGGCGGACCCGGCCCTGCGCCGCCGCATGGGCGAGGCCGGACGGCAGCGCGTGCGCCGGGAGTTCCTCTGGCCGCAGGTCATCCGCCGCCACCTGGAACTCTGGGACGAGCTGTGGACCCTGCCCGCGCCGGACATCGCCACCTTGCGCCACGTGCCGCACCCCCTGCACCTGCCCTACGCCCGCATTTTCGCGCCCTATCCCACCCACGCCCTGACCCCGGAAACCCGCCTTGAGCCTGGGCGGGCGGGCCTAGCCCTGCTGGCCGGACGCGAGCACCCCCTGCTGTACGCGGGGCTGGACTGCGTCATCCGCCCGCACACCCTGCGCTCCCTGGTGTTCCTGGCGCGCAAGGGCACCCTGGCCGGGGAGCTGGCCGCACGCTGGCTGGAAAGCAACAGGCATGACGAAGACGGCGGGCCGGACGAGCACGGCAACGCCAGCACCCCCCTGGACATGGAGGCCGCCGCCGCGCACATCCTTTGGGCCGTGAAGCACGATTTGCTTCAGCACACGGCTCCGCTGCCCGGCCCTGCGGCACCCGGCGAGCCAGCGCCATGACCGCCGAACCTCGACTCGTGCTGCATCACACCGCCCTGGAGCACCGGGGCGGAGCCGTGGGCGTGGCGCGCCTGCTCCTTGCCGCCCAGCGCGGCGCTGGCATTGAGGCCTGGCAGTCCTTCGAGGTGCCGGAGCCCGAGATGTCGGGGCCTGACTCCCCCTCCGCCCCGCAGCAGGCAGGCGCAGCAAACAGCGACACGCCGCCCCGCCGCCATGCCCCGGCCGAGGAGCTGGGGGTGGTCTTCACCGAGCTGGCGGGCAACGGCCTGGACGAGGCGGTGCTGCACCTGCACGGCAGCACGGACTGGACGGCCATGCTCTCCTCCGTGCTCTGGGAGTACTCGCAAACCCAGGCCCGCCCGCGCCTGCTGCTCACCCTGCACGACGCCCGGCCCCTCACCGGCGGCTGCGCCTACCCGCTGGACTGCCCCTATTTCCCCTTTGGCTGCGTGGACCCCTGCCCGCGCGATTTTCCCGATGTCGCCGCAGGCCAGGGCGAACTCCTGGGCCTCCTTGTGGCTCTGGCCGAGGCAGCGCCCCTGACCCTGGCCAGCCCCTCGCGCTGGCTGGCGGAGCAGGCCCAGGCGGTGCTGGCCGACATGCCGCTCAAGATCATCCCCAATGGCGTGCCCTGGCCCACGGCCAGGGAGCTGACGCCCCGGCCAAAGGCCCGCGCCCTGCTGGGTCTGCCCCCGGAGGCGCGGGTGGCGCTCTTTGCGGCCCACGGCGGGGCCAAGGCGGCGTACAAGTCCGGGTCGGAATGGCCGCGCTACTGGGCCGAGCTGACCGAACGCCTGCCTGGGCTTGCCCTGCGCGGGCTGGCCCTCGGCGGCGACGAGGCCGGGACCACCCCCGAGGGCCTGACCCTGTGGCCCTACGTGGACCGCGCCAAGCTCAACCTGGCCATGCGCGCGGCGGATGTGTTCGTGTACCCCACCCTGGCGGACAACCACCCGCTGGTGCTGCTGGAGGCCGCCGCCCAGGAGCTGCCGGTGGTGAGCTACAGCGTGGGCGGCGTGCCGGAGATCATCGCCCATGGCGCCACGGGACTGCTTGTGCCCCCCGGCGACCGCGCCGCCTTGCTCGACGCCGCCGCCAGCCTCCTCGACTCGCCCATGAGCGCCCGGCGCATGGGCAACGCGGCCTACGACCACGGGGCCAAGCGCTTCCACACCCAGCGCATGGGTGCGGACTACGCCAGGCTCCTGGCCGGATAACGGCGGGGCGCGCTCCCCCTCGGCGTCCTTGACGGCTGCCCCCCCTTCCCATACTCTGCTTGTCCCTATGACCTCGCCCGCTCGTTTCACCATCCTCTCGCTGTTTCCGGAGTTCTTCTCCGGGCCGCTTACCTGCGCGCAAATGGCGCGCGCGACGGAGGCGGGCCTGCTGGAGGTGCGGCTGGTGAACCCGCGCGACTTTTCCACCCTGCGCCACCACCATGTGGACGACCGCCCGTACGGCGGCGGCCCCGGCATGGTCATGCAGGCCGAGCCCCTGGCCGCGGCCCTGGCCAAGGCCGAGGACGACAACACTGAGCGCGGCGTCCCACGCGGCAGGCGTCTCGTCATGGCCCCCTCGGGCCGCCCGCTGACCCAGGCCCTGGCACGGGAACTGGCGCGGGACGTCTGCTCCGGCCTGCCACTCACGCTGGTCTGCGGCCGGTACGAGGGCATCGATGAGCGGCTCATCGAGACCGAGGGGCTGGAGCCCGTGAGCGTGGGCGAGGCGGTCATCAACGGCGGCGAGGCGGCTGCGCTCTGCGTGCTGGAGGCCGTGGCCCGGCTCATTCCCGGCTTCATGGGCAAGGAGGAGTCCGGGGACGACGAGAGCTTTTCCGCTGGGCTGCTGGAATACCCGCACTACACCCGGCCGGAGGTGTACAGGGGCCTGCCCGTGCCGGAGGTTTTGCGCGGCGGAGCCCACGCTGCGGTGGCGAAGTGGCGGCGGCGGGCCTCCCTGGCGCGCACCCTTGCCCGTAGGCCGGAGCTGCTCGCTCAGGCGGAGCTTGATGGCGACGACGTGGAATTTTTACGCGCCACGCACCTGGGAGCTGGCCGCCCCGCAAGCCTTGGGCGCAGCCTGTTTATCTGTTTGTTGCATCATCCCGTGCTCGACAAGGCGGGAAAACCCTGCACAGTTTCTTTGACAAACCTCGACATCCACGATATGTGCCGCGTTTCCCGCACATATGAATTGGGAGGGGTCTTCATAGCCACTCCCCTTTCGGATCAGCGGGAGTTGGGGGAGCGCCTGCTGGGCCACTGGACCGAAGGGGCCGGAGGCCGCGTGAACCCCGACCGGGCAGAGGCCCTGCGCCTGGCGCGCATGGTTGAAAGCCTGGAAGAGGCCATCCTCCGCGTAACCGAAATGGCGGGGGTGGCGCCCAGGGTGCTGGCCACCTCGGCGCGCACGCACCAGCGTCCGCCCCGGGGCAGAAAGCCCCGCCCGCTCACCTTCACCTCCTGGCCGCGCGTGCGTGGCTGGCTGGCGGAGGGCCCCGCGCTGCTGGTGCTGGGCACGGGCCACGGGCTGGCGCCGGAAGTTTTTCAGAAGGCCCACGCGGTTTTGCCGCCGCTTCGGCCCTTTGCGGCATACAACCACCTGCCGGTTCGCGCCGCAGCAGCCCTCCTGGTGGACAGGCTGCTGGGCGACACGATGTAGGCGGACGCCAAGGGCGCACAAACAAGTTTTTTCCAGAAAAGGAGTCTTGATATGAACATTATGCGTCAGATTGAAAACGAGCACATGCGCCTGGACCTCCCCGAGTTCCGTGCTGGCGACACCGTGAAAGTCCACACCCGCATCATCGAGGGTGACAAAGAGCGCATCCAGGTGTTCCAGGGCGTGGTTCTGCGCGTCAGCCGCGGCACCACCGATGCCACCTTCACCGTGCGCAAGGTTTCCGATGGCGTGGGCGTGGAGCGCATCTTCCCCATGCATACCCCCGGCATCGACCGCGTTGAAGTGGTGCAGCAGGGCAAGGTTCGCCGCAGCCGCATCTACTTCCTGCGCAACCTGGCCGGCAAGGCCGCCCGCCTCAAGTCCCGCAAGACCTGGGAATAGGCGACTCCCCGCATCCGGAAGCCCCACGGCCCCGGATATTCAGCGACACCAGCGTCCCCGGACGGGCTCCCAGCGAGCCTTTCCGGGGACTTGGCGCTTGCGGCGCGGCCAGCGTTGGCTTATTGTGCACAGTGGCCTGACACGACTACAAACGGGAGCAACCGGATGAACGTGCTGCTTGTCCTCTCCTCCGACAACCCGGAGATAAAATGGAACGCCGTGCGGCTGGGCAACACCCTGCTGGAGCAGGGTGAGGACGTGACCCTGTTCCTCAACGGACCCGCCGTGAAGCTGCCCGAGGGCGAGAATTCCATGTTCGACATCGCCGCGCAGGCCAAGCTGTTCACCCTGAGCGAGGGCGTGCTGGCGGCCTGAGGCAAGTGCATGGACCTCCACGGGGTGGAGGCGACGGAGACGCTGCGGCGCGAAGGCATGAAATTCCTCACCGACGCCATCCGCGCGGCGGACAAGATCCTCAACTACTAGCCCAAACGGACGCGGTGTGAGCAGACAAGCCTCCCTTCTCGCCACAGGCGATGCCCTTGCCCGTTCCCTCGCATCACTCTCTGGGCCCGTTGCGGGGCCCGTTGCAGGCATCGACGAGGCGGGCCGGGGCTGCCTGGCCGGCCCCGTGGTGGCCGCCGCCGTCATCCTGCCGCCGGACTTCGACCCCGCAGCCCTGCCCGGCCTCACGGACTCCAAGGCCCTCAGCGCCGCCAAGCGCGAGGCCCTGGCGCCACGCATCCGCGAGGTGGCCCTGGCCTGGGGGCTTGGCCTAGCCTGGCCGCGCGAAATCGACCGCATCAACATACTGCAGGCCACCCTGCGCAGCATGGAACGCGCCGTGGCCTGTCTGAAAACGCGCCCGGTGTTCCTGCTCATCGACGGCGACAAGACCTGCGCCGCGCCCTATCCGCAGCGCACCATCGTGGGCGGCGACGCCCTCGTGCCCGCCATCTCCGCCGCCAGCAT
>JAVBYL010000170.1 GCA_030824035.1 Humidesulfovibrio sp. | reverse complement strand
TGGCGCACGGCGGCGGCTGTTTCCTGGTAGTAGGAGGCGCGGATGTTGATGACATACCGGTTGAACGGTTCGCGCAGGGCGTTGGCACCGGTGAACGTGCCCAAGAGCGGGATGCGCGCGTCCTCGATGAGGGGCAAAATCTTGACCGTGGTGGGGGTGCCGACGTAGCAGAACAGGGAAAAAACATTGTCGTCGATGATAAGCTTTTGGGTGTTGGCCAGGCAACGGGGCGGGTCGTAGGAGTCGTCGTAGGAGATGAGCTCGATGCGCCTGCCCCAAACGCCGCCCTGCTCGTTGATGTGGTTGAGGTAACAGAGCGCGCCGCGCAGGGTTTGGGTTCCCAGGTAGCTGGCGTGGCCGGAAAGCGCCAGGGAAGACCCCAGGCGGACCACCGTGTCCGTGACGCCGTGAGCGCCGCGCTCAGGCTTGGGCTTGCCGTCCTTGCCCTCGCACCCAAGCAGCACGGCCATGGCCAGAATCAGTGTCAGAAACCTGCGCAGAATCACACCCACCACATGCCTCCCCACAACATTCATGGCGCCGCACACAGCCACCCCGAAACAGGGCGAAGGCGACACACCCACACAGAGCGGTACCTTAATCCAGGCGTCTCATCAACAGGAAAGCAAGAAATCCCGGCGGACTCTCACAACATGGCAAGATTGCATACACCAACATTTGGCACAAGGCCATAGCGTTTGAAAGTGACAAAGAAGGGAGGGTTCCACCGAAAAAGTCCGCACCAAGACTTGGCACGGGCCCGGACATTTGCTAGGGTGTTTCGGGAGACACAATGCACAACCCTCCATCCATGACTCTGCCGGACGACGAACAGGCCAGGGAAGCACTGCTGGCCAGGTGCTGGCCCGATGGCCGCAAGTTCTGCCCCCGCTGCCGCACCCCGCACCCATACACCCTTGCGGAGGGGCGGCTGCGTTGCGCCGGGTGCCGGTACACCTTCCACGACTTTACCGGCCGCTGGCTGAACCTCACGGGCCTGGCCCCGGGCCAGTGGCTGGCGCTCACCAGGGCCTTTGCCCTGGAGCTTGGCACGCGGGAAATCGCCGAGGCCGCGAACATCTCCTACAACACGGCGCTCAAGGCGCTGACGGCGCTGCGGCTGGCCATAGCCGCCCAGGGGCCGGATGCCCCCCTGTTGTTCAGCCCGCACACCGGCCTGCACCACCTCTTCGCCAGCGGCAAGCTCATCCCCGCGCCAGAATCTCCGCCTAAGACAGGGTTTCCGGTGTTCGGCATACTGCACCGCGGGCGCAGGGTTTTTGTGGACCTGATACCGGAGCTGACCGCCGAGAGCATCCTGCACTTCAACCACAACTTCCACCTGCGCGTGCACAGGCAGGGCAACGTGCTGGTGACGGACCGCTACAAAACCTACGAGGCGCTGCTGCTCTGCGGCGATGAATCCCTGCCCTTCCATTATCTGCAGTCCCACGCGGGCGAGTGCTTCGCCCAGTCCGGGGGCAGCCTTTTCTGGAATTTTTGCCGGGAGCGCCTGCGCCGGTACAAGGGTCTGTCCTGGTGCCGCTTCCCACTTTACCTGAAGGAACTGGAGCTTAGGTTCAACCACCAGCACCAGGACTTGGCCCCGCTTGCCCTGAGCGCTTTGTGCAGCCACATCCCTGAACGATTTATGCCCCTCTCGACATAACATAACCCACCATGATTCCAGCACCCAGGTGCCAAACCTCGCGCAAGACCTGTGCCAAATCTTGCACAGTGGTCTCAGTCTTTGACTTTTCGTCAGTTATCCATGATATATTTGAACCATACCGTGGAGGTTTTATGGATTCCCTCACCACCCTGAGGGCGACCCTTGCCCACGCTGACCCAGGCCTCATGAGCTTACCCTTCGGGGGGCTTGGCCTGGATTTGGCTGAGGTAGGGCGCAAGGCAAGCGGACTGCGGCTGGAGCGCTTCCATAAACAGGAAGTTCACCAGTGGTTGCCCCGCACCGAGGCGCCTGTCGTGCTCTCCGGCTATGGCCTGCTCGTCAGGCTCAGCCGCGAAACGCTCGGCAGCTGACACCCATTTTCCAACCAAGGAGGCCATATGACGCTTTCCCGCAGAGGGTTTCTCAAACTCTCCGCAGCCGCCACCTTGAGCACCGCCTTCAGCGGCATCGGCTTCGCCATGAAGCCCGCCACCGTTGACCGCATCACCATGCTCAAGCCCGAATGGAGCAAGCAGACCACCACTGTGTGCTGCTACTGCGCCGTCGGTTGCGGCCTCATCGTCAACACCGCTCTTGCCGGAACCCAGCGCGCCATCAACATCGAAGGCGACCCGGACCATCCCATCAACGAAGGCGCCCTGTGCGCCAAGGGCGCAAGCATCTACCAGCTTGCCGAGGGCAACCCCGGCCAGCCCAACCCGCGCCTGACCAAGGTCATGTACCGCAAGCCTTACGGCACCAAGTGGGAAGCCAAGTCCTGGGACTGGGCGCTGGAGCGCATCGCCAAGAACATCAAGCGCGACCGTGACGCCAGCTTCGCCACCAAGAACGCCAAGGGCCAAACCGTCAACCGCTGCGAAGGGCTGGCGAGCGTCGGCTCCGCCGCCATGGACAACGAGGAGTGCTGGGCGTACCAGGCTTTCCTCCGCTCCCTGGGGCTGACATACATAGAACATCAGGCACGAATTTGACACAGCGCAACTGTGGCGGCTCTGGCAGAGTCGTTCGGACGCGGTGCGATGACCAATCACTGGATCGACCTGAAGAACAGTGATTGCATTCTGATCATGGGCAGCAACGCTGCCGAAAACCATCCCATCTCCTTCAAGTGGGTCACCCGCGCGCAGGAAAAGGGCGCAACCCTTATCCACGTCGACCCCCGTTTCACCAGAACCAGCGCCAAGTCGGACATTTACGCGCCCCTGCGCTCCGGCTCCGACCTGGCCTTCCTGGGCGGTCTCATCAACTACATCATCACCAAAGACCTCATCTTCAAAGACTATGTGGTCAACTACACCAACGCCTCCTTCATCGTCGGCAAAGACTACGACTTCAAGGACGGCATGTTCAGCGGCTACGACGCGGCCACCCGCAAGTACGACAAGAGCAAGTGGGCCTTTGAGATGGACGCCAACGGCGCCCCCAAGCGTGACAACACGCTCCAGGACCCCCGCTGCGTGTACCAGCTGATGAAGAAGCACTACAGCCGCTATAGCATCAAGAACGCCGTGGACATGACCGGCACTCCCGAGGCCAAGCTGCTGCAGGTGTATGACGCCTACGCGGCCACGGGCAAGCCGAACAAGGCTGGCACCGTCATGTACGCCATGGGCTGGACCCAGCACACCGTCGGCGTGCAGAACATCCGCTCCATGAGCATGGTGCAGATGCTGCTCGGCAACATGGGTGTGGCCGGCGGCGGCGTCAACGCGCTGCGCGGCGAGTCCAACGTTCAGGGCAGCACCGACCAGGCGCTCCTGTTCCACATCATCCCCGGCTACCTGCCCACCCCCAACACGGGCGACAAGGAACTGGCGGATTACCTCAAGCGCATCACGCCCGTCAGCAAAGATCCCAAGAGCCTGAACTGGAAGAAGAACCAGCCCAAGTACGCCGTCAGCCTCATCAAGAGCTTCTACAAGGACGCCGAGCCCGCCAAGGGCTTCGACATGCTTCCCAAGCTCGATGCCGGCAAGGACTACTCCTGGCTGACACTCTTCGACCACATGCTCAAGGGCCAGTTCAAGGGCTTCTTCGCCTGGGGCATGAACCCGGCGGTTTCCGGCGCCAACTCCAACAAGACCCGCGAGGCGCTGACCAAGCTTGACTGGATGGTCAACGTCAACATCTACGACAACGAGACCGGCTCCTTCTGGAACGGTCCGGGCATGAACCCCAAAAAGATCAAGACGGAAGTCTTCATGCTGCCGTGCTGCGTCTCGGTGGAAAAGGAAGGCTCCATCTCCAACTCCGGCCGCTGGATGCAGTGGCGCTATCAGGGTCCCAAGCCCCTGGGCGAGTCCCGTGCCGATGGCGAGATCATCTACGAACTGGCCATGAAGCTGCGCGAGCTGTACAAGAAGGAAGGCGGCGCCTTCCCCGATCCCATCATGGGCATGAACTGGGAGGACATGGGCAACGGACACGAGTTCGACGCCCACAAGACCGCCAAGCTCATCAACGGCTACTACCTGAAGGACGTTGAAGAGAAGCAGCCCGACGGCAGCATCAAGGTGTACAAGAAGGGCACGCAGGTTGCGGCCTTCCCCGCCCTGAAGGACGACGGCAGCACCTGCTCCGGCAACTGGATCTACTGCGGCTCGTACGTTGGCCCGGACCCCAAGGACAACCGTGCGGCCAAGCGCTCCAAGGACCAGACCCCGGCGCAGGCCAACATCGGCCTGTTCCCCAACTGGTCGTGGGCCTGGCCTGTCAACCGCCGCATCATCTACAACCGCGCCAGCACCGACCTCACCGGCAAGCCCTACGCCCCGGAGAAGGCCATCCTGGCCTGGGACGCCACGGGCAAGAAGTGGGACATCGACGTGGTGGACGGCGGCGGCGCTCCCGGTGCCATCCATCCGTTCATCATGCAGCAGCACGGCATGGCCGCCTTCTACGGCCCGGGCCTGAACGACGGTCCCTTCCCCGAGTACTACGAACCGCTGGACTGCCCCGTGAGCGCGCATCCCTACTCCAAGGTGCTGCACAACCCCACGGCGCTCCAGTTCGAGGGCGAGAAGCACAGCGTGTGCGACCCGCGCTACCCCTTCGTCTGCACCACCTACCGCGTTACCGAGCACTGGCAGACCGGCTTGCAGACCCGTTGGCAGGCCTGGCTGCTTGAGGCAGAGCCCCAGATGTTCTGCGAAATGAGCGAAGAGCTCGCGGCGCTTCGCGGCATCAAGAACGGCGAAAAGGTGTGGCTGGAAAACCAGCGCGGCAAGCTCTGGGCCGTGGCCATCGTCACCAAGCGGTTCAAGCCCTTCGTCGTGCAGGGTCAGGTCATCCACGAGGTGGGCATTCCCTGGCACTTCGGCTGGAGATTCCCCAAGGACGGCGGCGATGCCGCCAACCTGCTCTCCCCGTCCGTTGGCGATCCGAACACCGGCATTCCTGAGACGAAGGCCTTCATGGTCAACGTCCGCAAGGCTTAAGGAGGCACGTCATGAGTGGTAAGAGCTTCCTCGTCGATCTGACGAAATGCACCGCCTGCCGTGGCTGCCAGATTGCATGCAAGCAGTGGAAAAAGCTGCCCGGCGAAAAGACCAAGAACACGGGAACGCACCAGAATCCGCCCGACTTCTCCTACAACACGTTGCGCGTTGTGCGCTTCAGCGAGAAGGAGATCGACGGGCAGATGCAGTGGTTCTTCACCCCGGACCAGTGCCGCCACTGTCTGGAGGCCCCGTGCAAAACCGCCACCAACGACCCCGAAGCCATCCTCATCGATGAGCAGACCGGCGCGGTGGTGTACACGGCCAAGACGGCCAAAGAGGACTTCGAGACCGTGCGCGGCATCTGCCCCTACGATGTGCCCCGCATGGACAAGAAGACCAAGCTCATCAGCAAGTGCGACATGTGCAACGACCGCGTGAAGGCGGGCAAGCGCCCGGCCTGCGTCACCTCATGCCCCACCGGGACCATGAACTTTGGCGACCGCGACGACATGCTGAAGCTTGCCGAGAAGCGCCTGGCCGAGGCCAAGAAAAAGCACCCCAAGGCTCAGCTCATCGATGCGGAGTCGGTGCGGGTCATCTTCCTCACGGCGAATGAACCGAACCTGTACTCCAAGACCATGATGGCCGACGCTTCGACCTCCGCGCCTGGCCAGCGCTTGCTGAACCGCCAGGAATTCCTCGCCGGGATCACCACCCCGCTGAAGAACATCCTGGGCTAACACCGATGAATGACGGAACGCACCTCTAGATAGGATGCCGTCGGCACGGACGGTCCGTGTCGGCGGCTTCCGCCGCATTCAGGGGGGCTTCGGCCCCCCGACTGCGTTCCGGGCCCTGGCTGGCGCACGCACAGCGCGGCCAGCGCAAGAAAGAACCTGTTTCCCCCTTGCCATTGTTCCGCCGCATGCTATTTTCCAATTCGACGCTTCACATGCGCTTTCCCCAGTCCAACACCAAGGAGCCCCCCAGTCATGAAGCGATTCGCGGCCGCCCTGCTCGCCCTTGTCCTCCTCGCCACCCCGGCCCTGGCCGCCAAGCCCAAGGCGGGGGACACCCTGCCTGACCTTGAGATCAAGGACGTTTTGAAACCAGCGGACGCCGCCTACCTGGGCCTGCCCGCCGGGGGAAAATCGTTTCGCCTGTCGCAAATCAAGGCCGAGGCGCTGCTCGTCAACGTGTTCAGCATGTATTGCCCGCGCTGCCAAACCGATGCCCCGGTGCTCAACGCGTTTTTCGAGCGGCTCAAGGCCTCGCCCCAGGGCCAGCGCATCAAGTTCCTTGGCATAGGCGCGGGTAACTCGCCATACGAGGTCAACTTCTTCCGCAGCAAGTCCGCAAGCCCCATTCCCATGTTCCAGGACGCGGACTACGCCCTGCATAAGGCCCTCTCCAACGTGGGCACGCCGTCTTTCTTCGTGCTCAAGCCCGCTGGCAAGGGCTTCCGCGTCACGTTCTTCCTGGAAGGCTTTTATGAGAACGAGGACGCCTTCCTGAAGGAAATCCTGGACGCCGCGGGGATACAGTAACCGCACCGCGCACCCCAGCGCCGCGCCACACCAAGTTGGAGGCCGCCATGCTCCGCAAGTTCCCTGTGTTTCTGCCGCTGGCCAGAATGCTGTCGCTGGCGCTCCTGCTGACTCTGGCTCTGCACTTCACGGTTCAACACGCCGAGGCCGCCCAGCCAGCCCAGAACATTATGGCCGCCCAGCCCGCCCAATCCGCCCATGTCGCCCAGTCCGTGGACCTGAAGGACATGGTCTTCGACCCGGGCCCCCTCAAGCCCGTGGACAGCACCCTCAAGGTGCGCCCAGGCCAGCAGGCGCCGGACTTCGCCCTGCCCGGCCTGCTGGGCGAGAACCTGGGCCGCCAAACCCTGCGCCTCTCTGACTATCGCGGCAAAAAGAACGTCATGCTCTCCTTCATCCCGGCGGCGTTCACGCCCGTCTGCTCCGACCAGTGGCCCGGCTACAACCACGCCCGCGAGCTTTTTGATGCCCGCGATACCGTCATCCTGGGCCTGAGCGTGGACAACCTGCCCAGCCTGTACGCCTGGGTGCGGGAGATGAAAGGGGTGTGGTTCCCGGTGCTCACGGACTTCTGGCCCCACGGCGAGGTGGCCAAGACCTACGGGGTGCTGCGCACAAACGGCACCAGCGAACGCGCCATCGTCATCATCGACAAGAAGGGCGTGGTGCGCTTTGCCCAGGCCTTCAACGTCAACACCCGCCCGGACCTCGGCCTCATCATGCAGGAGCTGGACAAGCTGAAGTAGCCGCCAGCAAGCGGTCCTTTGATAAAGCCCCTTCGTCCGGCCCGCGCCGATCTTGACGAAGGGGCTTTTTTCGCGGCATACAGCCCGCACTTGTTCTCAGGGCGGGGTGCAACTCCCCACCGGCGGTATCCCGGCGCGCATGGCCGGGGAGCCCGCGAGCGCCCCCTCCATCGGGGAGGGGGGTCAGCAGATTCCGGTGCGATGCCGGAGCCGACGGTGACAGTCCGGATGGAAGAGAATGAGGCAGCCGACCCGCCAGACGTCCACGTTCTGGCGAGCCTCCCGTCTTGCGCGCCCACCGGGCCGCGCGGCGGAGGGCGTCTGTCTTTCACGCCCTGATTCTGGTCCTTTTGGCCTCAAGGAGGCACACCATGAATCAGTCTTTGCTCACCCAAACCTTTGGCGATTCCGAATCACGCATGGCGGCGGCCCTTGCCTCGCTGCAAAGCGGCGGCGGCGTGCTGGTGGTGGACGACGAACACCGGGAAAACGAGGGCGACCTCATCTTCCCGGCCGAGAGCCTCAGCACCGGGCAGATGGCCATGCTCATCCGCGAGTGCAGCGGCATCGTCTGCCT
>JAVBYL010000341.1 GCA_030824035.1 Humidesulfovibrio sp. | reverse complement strand
GGTTCGTGCTTCTCCATGTAGTCGGCAAAACCAGCGAAGGGGTTTTGCATCGTTGGGGCTGCGTCGGACGGTGATGAGGCGGGCGCGGAAATGACGTCCACCGCTTCCTCGAAGGTCATGCCTGCTGCGCACGCCACAGCCTCAGCCCTGTCCCTCGCGGCCTCTCGTTCTCCATCGTAAGTGGTTGAGTTCATGAGGCTGTAGATTTTGGCAAACTTCTCGGTATCTAGCTTCTTTGGCTCCACGGAATCTCCTGGAAAGGTGTTTGTCTTTAGCGTGATAGATATGATGCCTTGCCGTAGGTCGCGGCCCGGAGTGGCGGTATAAAACAGGAGCGCTTGAGCTTCAAGTGTCTTTAGCATTTGAGTTTAATGTCTACCCAAGTGGTTCTTCTGGACATGGGGGACTTCTTCGTTTATCGGACTCACCCGGTTGGCCGGTGGCGGGGTGGTCATATTGTGATCGGGAGGAGGCAGGTGCTGGACCAGGGCATTGAACAGGTCGAGGCCGAAGAGCAGGAGAAACGGCTCCGGGACAGCCACTTCAACCCGTGGCGCATACCCCGTACGGAACGGGCGCGAGCTGTGGTGGCTGAAGTCCTCCAGCAGCTCCAGGCCTACGAGGAACGCAGCCAGCTCCGCCAGCGCAGCCGCAGGAAGGTGGACCAGGAGACCTTCGAGGCCACGGTTTCGGCCATCGTCTCGGACTTGACGTACCACCACCTCATGGAGCGCGAGGCCGGGGTCTACATCACCCGCTCTAACCGCTACCTGGGTCTCAAGGGACGCTACCAGCCAAAGGCCTACAGTAAGACCCTGCCAGACATCCTGGACCGGCTCGGGTCGCAGGAACTGGCCTTCCTGGACATGGAACTCGGCACGGATTGCCCCTTCGGCCCTCCTCTGGAGACCTCCATCCAGGCAGGCAGTCGGCTCCTTGCGTTTGTCCAGGAGCATGACCTCCAGCCGGAGGACTTCGGCCAGGACCACGCCCAGGAGGTGATCCAGCTCAAGCGGGCCAAACTGGGGGGCTGGGACAAGGGCGACTTCGCAGAGTACGAGGACACCCCGGGAACCATCCTCTACCGCGAGCAGGTCCAGGCCATCAACGCGTGGCTGGAGTCGGCGGAGATCGAGTTTGACGAGTACTACTGGCCCGCTGGCAGACCCGTGGACACCTTGGACCGGCGGCTGCGGCGGGTCTTCACCCAGGGCAGTTTCGACAGCGGAGGCCGTCTGTTCGGCGGGTTCTGGCAGCCCCTCGGCAAGGAAGCCCGCCGGAAGGGCCTGATGATCAAGGGTGAGGACGTGGTGGAGCTGGACTACGGCCAGATGAACCCCCGCATCCTCTACGGCCTGTGCGGTGCGCAGCCGCCAGATGGTGACGCCTATGACATCCCCGGCATCAAGCACAGCAGGAGCGGGGTGAAGAAGGTCATGAACGCCATGTTCTTCCACGACAAGCGGCTGGTCAGGATGCCCAAGGGCGTCCGCAAGTTCTTCGAGGAGCGCTATACGGTGGAGGAGGTCATGCGGGCCATCGAGGCCGCCCACCCGGCCATCAAGGACAGCTTCTTCACCGGGATCGGCCACCAGGCCCAGTTCATCGAGAGCCAGGTGATGGTGGAGGTCCTGCTCAACCTTCGTGAACTGGGGGTCCATGCTCTTCCTGTCCATGACTCCGTCATCGTGGGGAAGACGAACCAGGACAAGGTCAGGGAGGTCATGCTCTCCTGCTTCCTCAGGGGAACAGGAGTACCTGGGATCGTGGGGGTGGTGGGAGGATGACCATGATCACCAACAACTACCAGTACCTAGAGGGCCTACCACTCTCCTTTAGTGGGACCCGTAAGCCATGACCGACTGGAGCCAGCGCCTGAAGCGCAAGCAGGACGTGAAGGACCGCGCCAGCGTCCCGAACCACATGTACGGCTACTGCCGGGTGATCCACTGCGGCAGGCCAGCCAGGGCCGGGACCTCGGACGGCCTGGACGAGCGGTACTGCCGCGCCCACGCGGACCACAACCAGCGCCACGGCAGTCCGCTCAAGGGGTCGTACACGGCCAGGGAGCTGAACCCGTACCGCAGGGCGGCCCTGGCCTGGATCGTGGCCCACGAGGACAGCCGCTGGGTGCAGAACGCCGTCAAACGGGTGCAGGCCCTCTACCAGCAGGCTGGGCCATACGTGGAGGCTTTTCGCCTGCGCGGGCTGCCACCTCAGCAGCGGGCCAAGGCCGCCCTGGCACGGCTCAGGAAGCACGGCATCGACCCCCGGCTGGTCGTGGCAGCATGGCTGGCCGTGGAGATGCTTATCAAGGACGATCCCCAGCCCGTCAGCAGTGCCGAGTACAAGCGCGTCCAAGCCGCCAAGGTGGTCCATCGCATGGCCTCGGGGTCACATCGCCGCTGGGTGCGGGAGGTGCCATCGCCCGTCTGGCCGGGCCAGAAGCAGGCCCAGGTCCAGGAACTGCACGTGTACCCGCGCAGCCGTGGCCGCGTCCTCCGGCACCTGGGCGAGTCGCTGGAGTCGGCAGTGGAGTTGCTGGTGGAGCATCACCTCGCGGACGCCCAGGCCTTCAAGCGTGAGCATGACGTGGCAGGGGCCTCCGGCGCTCGGCCCTACCCGAGGGGCTGGGCAGCCCGGCGCAGGATCAAGGACGGCGAGGAGAAGTAGGCCGTCTTGTTGCGGGGGAACGGAATTGGTGGATGCACCCGAATCAATATCCACTGCGTCCACCGTGGCCGAGACATCACCCGGAATCACTACAGTCGCAACGATTTACGCAATTAATTTGAGCGTGTTGCGGGGCCTGGATGGGGTGCGGGTTCACCCAGGCCCCTTCGAGGGCTTAGAAGCGATCCTGGCGAGACGGATTTTGCGCCATATCCGCCGGAAGAATGAGCTGCCGGGAGGTATCACCTGCCGTCAGGCTCAGGTCCCGGAACTGCGTCACCGAATCCGCCTTGGTCCAAAGCCCCACGTAGCCGGTCACGGGCTTGGTTGACTCATACTCCAGGACTGGAAGCCCATCGGCGAGGCAGGCTATCCTGGTCCCGCGCACCTGCACTTCCAGGCGGGTCCAGCGGCCTGCCGCCACCGGCAGTTCGGCCTTGGCGCGCTCCAGCCGCCTGTTATCCACGAACTCGAAGAGCACGGCGTTGTCCTCCAGGGCGTTGACGCGGAAGGCGAAGTAGTTGCCGGAGTTCTTCAGGCCGAAGGCGAGGCCGCCCGCCCTGTCGATGCTCCCGGCCTGGGGCAGCACCTCCACCTGGATATCGGCATCGCGGGCCTGGACATCGCGGGCCACGGCCAGGGGGAAGTAGGAGTAGGCCTCGATGCCGTCCAGGAACTCCTGATAGCGCTTGCCCATGAACTTTCCGGCCAGGCTGGCCACACCGGAGGACAGCCCGTCCACCCACTTGGAGCCGTCCTGGCGCAGCACCGGGGCCTCGCCGCCTGTCTCCAGGCCCCAGTCGCCTTGCAGGGAGTAGAAGCCCGGCACCCGGTTGCGGTCGGACTGGCCGAGGAAGTCGTAGTTCCCCTGGAAGAAGCGCTCGACCATGCTGTCCACCTGGCCAGGGTTGCCGATGGCCACATCCAGCAGGCGGCTGGAGGCCAGCAAACGGCCCGTCTGGTCCAGCACGTCCGTCAGGGCGGCGCAGTCCGACCCCTTGAGGCTGGCTTCCAGCAGGTCGCCGGTGACGTTCACCACGTAGCCCAGCCGCCCGAGCACCGTGGCCAGGAAGTTGATGCGCAGGGAGCGGCCCGAGAAGCTGCCCACGCCGCCGGAGAAGCGCAGGGACACGTGGCTTTGGCCCGGCTCCTGCCCGCACAGGGCGTCGATGTTGGCGTAGTGGTAGCCGAACTTGGCGCTCAGGTTCACGTAGTCATGCGAGATGACCGCGTAGCTGTCCCCACCCGGAGCCTCCGCCGTGGTTGTGGTGGACGCCATGAGCGAGAGGAGGTTGCCAGCGTTCAGGGCCACGCCCCCCGCCCAGGACACGCCGGGGTGGGTCAGCCCGCTCCAGAGCGCCAACATGGGGATGGACTCCACATGGCTGATGGCTACATCATCGCAGGTGGTCAGGTTCGGCTTGAGACCGCCGCCCAGGTCCACGCAGTACAGCACCAGCGGGATGCCCGCCTTGAGCCGGACCACGTTGGCCTCGTTTCCGGCCTCGTCGCACAGGGCGAACATGGACTTCATGGACTTCTCATGGGCGTAGCGCACGATGTCATGGATGGTGCGGCAGCCCTCGGGCGAGAACTCCGGGGCCTCGGGATCGGTGAGGCTGAGCGGGGCGATGAGGTCCAAGGCGGCGCGCAGGCGCTTGTGCATGGGGCTGTCAAAGACGTGGCTCCTGCGCCCCGAACGTGTGCGAGCCAGCTCCTGCACCTCGCCGTCATAGACCGTGGCGGCGTCGGCCCAGAGGGTGACGGTCTGGCCGTGGGGGATGCGCGTGGTGGCGTCGCCAGCGTCGAACAGCGCGGGCAGGCCCAGCTCGCGGGCCACGGAGGCCAGGTGGCTGGCCACCCCGCCCACGTCGGTGACGATGCCAGCGGCCTTGTCCAGCAACGCCGCGTACTCGGGCGCAGCCGTGCGCACCACCAGCAGCGCGCCCTCCGGTATGGACTCCCGACCTGCGGAGCTGAGCACGAAGGCCGGACCCGTGGCAGCGCCAGGGGCCGCCGCCTTGCCGCCCTGGAGCAGCACGGGATTGGAAATGTCCTCCTGCCTGACCGCTGGCCCCTCCACCGTGACCGCAGCCTCCAGGGGGCGCGATTGCAGCAGGAGCAGCCGCCCGGACGGGTCAACGGCCCATTCCACATCCTGGGGGGTGCGGAAGTGCGCCTCCAGGGCCAGGGCGCGGGCGGCCAGGTCCAGCACCGTGGCCTCGGACACGCAGGAGCGTTCGCCCTCTGCCCCCGTCACAGCCTGGAGGGCCGTGCCGCCTTGGGCCAGGGCCACCAGCCGCTCGGCCTTGGGGCTGATCTCCTGGTGGATGATGCGCAGCGGCGACCGGCCCAGCACGAAGATGTCCGGCGTTGCGCGCCCGCTGACCAGCTGTTCGCCCAGGCCCAGCACGGCGTTGATGCGCAGGGCCGGTGCGCCCTCCGGGTCCAGCTGGCCGCCGGGGTCGGCGGTGTAGAGCACGCCGCTGGCCTGGCTGGCGACCATGACCAGGCCCAGGACGCACATGGGCGTGTCGGCCTCGTCCAGCCCGTAACGCAAGCGGTAGAGGATGGCGGCGGGGGTGTACTTGCTGGCCAGCACGGTCTTGTAGGCGTCCAGCACGCCGCTTCTGCCCACGTTCAGGACGGTGGAATACTGCCCGGCAAAGGAGGCCTGGGAGTCCTCGCCCACGGCGCTGCTGCGCATGGCCAGGAGCACCGGGCCTTCGGCTTCGCGCTCCAGCCTGTCCACTTCGCTGAGGATAGCCGAGGCAATGGCCTGGGGCACCTTTGCCGCCATGATGAGTTCGCGCAGCACCCGGCAACGGGCGTCCAGGTCTTCCAGGTCATAGGGCGAGGCCCGGTCGAGCTGCGCGGCCACGGCCTGGCGCAGGCCTCCGGCGTCCAGAAAGCTGGCAAAGGCAGTCGAGGTGACGGCAAAACCGTCCGGCGTAGGCAGCCCAAGCGTGTTGCGCACAGCCGCCAGGTTCGAGGCCTTGCCGCCCACCAGGGCCGTCTGGCCGGGGTCCACGGCGGACAGGGGCTGCACCGGCGGGGCATCGGCGCGCAGGGCCACGGTCCCGTCCCCGAACAGCGGAGCAAGTCCCGCATCCACGCGGGCAAGCGCGCCGCGCAGCTCCTGGTGCCGGTTCCCGCTCAGGGCGTTGAGCATGACCACCAGCTCGCCCGTGGTCTCGGAGAGCCTGCGGCAGGCGTCGCGCACGGCAGCCATGTTGAACGTGCCGCCGCCGTAGTAGAGCTGTTCCAGCCCGGCCAGGATGTCCAAGGCCTCGTTGTTGTTCTCCAGCAGCGCCTTGAAGTTCGTGTATTTCTGCGCCAGACGGCCGTCCGGGTCCACCAGGAAGCGGCAGGAGTTCTCTTTGCGGAAGAAGCGGAACAGGCTCATGGAGGATTTCTCCTGGTTGTGGGGGCGCGGCAGTAGCTGAGGATTCCAGATAGTCCCTTCTCTCAGATGGCTGACTTCGTGGCAAGGCACCTTTGGCGAGGGGGGCGGTTTCGCATCGTCAGAGGAAAGTGTGACCGCCCCGGAGGGCGCTCCTGTCTCCCTGGATGCCCCGTAGTCTGCCTTGGGCAGGGGAAGGGTTTAGAATCGCTCCTGGCCAGACGTGTTTTGGTGGATCAGTCAGAAACTATACATCCAGCACCCAGCGGCACCCCTTCAGCCGTTCCAGACCCACCACGGCCCCGAAGTCCAGCTTCAGGACCACGGCCTCTCTGAGGTGCTGGATCGGGAAGGCCCCCTCGTACCTGCCCGTCACGTCCGAGAACTCGCCTTGCTCATGCCCCAGCATTTCCTTCACGGCCCTGCGGTCCAGGCCCAGGCGGAAGGATGACGAAAAGACTTGAAACTGTTCCAGTGAGGCGTTACATTCGGCTCAGGAACAGTGAGTATATCTAGCTGAAAGGAAAGGGATTACTTGTTTTCAGACGAGAATCCCTCCCTCTCCGCCAGAAAGTATGATCCCGGTCCCTGATGAGGGGGCCGGGATTTTTCGTTTCAGGGCAAATCCCCGCTGTCCGTGGCGTTATTTAGCCTTTTTCAGCCGAATCTTGTCGTCCAGAATCAGGATGCCGTTTTCCAGCTTCCACTTCATGGAGGTGGGCGGGGCGCCGACAAGATTCCAGATCATGGTGTCACCGTTCAGGACGTAGGTTCCCTTCTGCGTGGCGATGACCGGATTGATGGAGCCTTTGGGCATGTTCTTCAGGGCCTCGGGCGTGAGCCTGGAGTTGAAGTCGAAGGTGCCGTTCTTGTTCAGCACCACGGTGTACAGGGCCTGCGGAAGCCCATCGTGGAAGCCCTTCCAGGTGCCCACAAGGGAGCTGTTGACTGGCCCTTTGCTGACGATGGCGGCCCCGGCAGTGGCTCCTTTGGCTTCCAGCAGGCTGGTGCTGCCCTTGTTGCCCGCGCGGCTGGCATAATTGACCACCGTCTCGCCCGCGCCGTTCTTCTTGTGCACATCCGCACCCTTTTCAAGCAGCAGCTTCACGAGCTTTTCGTTGCCAGCGCCCGCTGCCAGCATAAGCGCGGTTTCGCCCTTGTCGTTCGCCACATCGAGCTTCGCGCCCTTGTTGATCAGCAAGGCCGCCCGGTCGTACCCGTCCGAGTGGTCGGACTTCTGCGCGGCGGCCATGAGCGCGGTCCTGCCGTTGGAGGACGGGAAGTCGATGTCGCCCTTCTTGTCCAAAAGATACTTGATGATGGAGACGTTCTTCCTGTGGTCGGAGGGGGTGGGATTGCCAGCGGCGAACACCAGCGGCGTCTGCAGGGGATTCACGGTGGACTTCACGTTGATGGCCGCGCCGCCGTCCACCAGCACCTCCACCATGTCCGCGTCCGCCCGGGTGACGGCCGTCAGGAGTGGAGTGGAGCCGAACTTGTCGTAGATTTCGAGGTTGGCTTTGCGCTTGATGAGGAACTTGGCCATGTCAATCTGGTTGGCGCTGGCGGCGGTGTGCAGCGGGGTGCCGCCCGTAACCAGGCTCTTGATGTCGAGGGTCGCGCCGTTGTCCAGCAGGAGCTTGGCCGCGTCCACAAAGCCGAAGCGCGCGGCCAGGTGCAGGGCGCTGTAGCCGCCGCCATCCCCCTTGGCCTGTTCAAAATCCAGCTTGGGCTTGAAGGTGAGGTACTTTTCAATAAATTTCAAGGCAACCTTGGGGTTCTTGCCGCCAAGCTGGGTGATGGCCGCCATGAGCGGGGTGTGCCCGGCACTGTCAGCCATGTTGATGTCCGCGCCGTTGGCGATGAGATACTCCAACACCTCATACTTTTTGTGCTGGATGGTCCCGACGAGCATGGAGCTGCCGATGTTGTTCGGGTGGTTGA
>JAVBYL010000270.1 GCA_030824035.1 Humidesulfovibrio sp. | reverse complement strand
CATGGAGCTGGAAAGCCTGGCCGCCAAGGACTCCGCCGAGGCCGCCAACCGCGCCAAGAGCGAGTTTTTGGCCAACATGAGCCACGAGATACGCACCCCGCTCAACGGCGTGCTGGGCATGCTGCAACTGCTGCAATCCACCCAGCAAACTCCGGAGCAGGAGGAATACGCCAACCATGCCTACGAGGCGGGCAGGCGGCTTTTGGCGCTGCTCAGCGACATCCTCGACTTTTCCCGCGTGGAGGCGGGCAAGCTGTGCCTGAACCCCGCGCCCTTTTCCCTGCGCGAGTCGCTGGAGAACGTGCGCCGCGTGGTGGGGCTGGCCGCCGGGCAAAAGGATCTCCCTCTGCGCTGCGAGGTGGACCAGTCCGTGCCCGCCTGCCTGCTGGGCGACGAGGCCCGCATCCGGCAAATAGTGTTCAACCTCGCGGGCAATGCGGTGAAGTTCACCTCCGCCGGTTCGGTGGAAATCCAGGCCTGGGCCGAGGCGGGCGACGGGCCGGACCAGGTGCTGCTCAACATCGCCGTGCGCGATACCGGCATCGGCATCCCCAAGGAGCAGCAGCAGCGCATTTTTGAGCGCTTCACCCAGGCGGACGGCTCGTTCCGTCGGCAGCACGAGGGAGTCGGCCTGGGGCTGGCCATCGTCAAGCGCATTGTGCAGCTCATGGATGGGCGGATCAGCCTGGAAAGCGCCGTCGATGCCGGGACGCGCATCCTTGTGAGCCTGCCGCTTTACCGGGTGGAGAGCGGAGAGTGCCGCCTGCCCGGCTGGCGGAAGGAAGCCGTGGAGGCCCTGGCCGGGGAGCCTGGCCCGGAAGTCCGCCATTCAGACGGCCAGCATTCAGGCGGCCAGCATTCAGACGGCCCCCCCACGGGCGCTGCGCTGAACATCCTGCTGGTGGAGGACGAGGCCATAAGCCGCATGGCCGTGCAGCTGATGCTTCAGCGGCTGGGACACCAGGTGGCCACGGCGGGCGATGGCGAGGCGGCGGTGGCCGCCTGGGCCAGGGGCTCCTTCGACTGCGTGCTCATGGACATCCAGATGCCGGGCATGGACGGGGTGGAGGCCACCCGCGGCATCCGCACCATAGAGGCGAGGACCGGCAGGCCCAGGACGCCCATCCTCGCCCTCACCGCCTATGCCCTGGACGGCGACCGGGAAACCTTCCTCTCCGCTGGCATGGACGACTATGTTTCCAAGCCGGTGGACCACGACGAACTGGTGGCCGCGCTCAAGCGAGCGGTGCTTTAGGCCGCGCCCGGCCGCCCCGCGTTTCGCCGGGCACCCCCACGCGCTCCTTGACCCGGGAGCCGCGCCAGCATACGAGTCCCCGCATGGCACTGCTCAGCGTTACCAACCTCACCATGTCCTTTGGCGGCCCCAAGCTCCTCGACGGAGTCTCCTTCCAGATCGAGCCGGGGCAGCGCGTCTGCATCGTTGGCCGCAACGGCGAGGGCAAGTCCACGCTGTTGCGCCTGCTTACCGGCGATCTTACCCCCGACAGCGGCGAAATAGCCCGCTCCGTGGGCCTGAACGTGGCCCGGCTGTCGCAAAAGGTGCCAGAGGCCCTCGAAGGCCCGGTGTACCAGGTGGTGTGCCAGGGCCTGGGCCAGGGCGAAGGCGCCCTGGGCACGCTCATCGCCGAGCGGCACGAGCTGCTGGAGCGCGGGCACGACGCCGAGCGGCTGGCCACCATCGAGTCCGAGCTTTCGGAGCAGGACGGCTGGCAGGCCCTGGCGGACGTGGACACGGCCATCTCGCGGCTTTCCCTGGAGCCGGACATGCGCTTCGAGGACCTCTCCGGCGGGCTCAAGCGCCGGGCCCTGCTGGCCCGCGCCCTGGTGGGCAACCCGGACATCCTGCTGCTGGACGAACCCACCAACCACCTGGACATCGACTCCATCGCCTGGCTGGAAGACTTCCTCATCCGGCACGTGCGCACCCTGGTCTTCATCACCCACGACCGCATGTTCCTGCGGCGCATCGCCACGCGCATCATTGAGCTGGACCGCGGCAAGCTGGCCGACTGGACCTGCGATTACGACACCTTCCTGGAGCGCAAAGAGGCGCTGCTGGAGGCCGAGGAAAAGAACTGGGCCGAGTTCGACAAGAAGCTGGCGCGCGAGGAGGTCTGGGTCAGGCAGGGCATCAAGGCCCGCCGCACCCGCAACGAGGGCCGCGTGCGCGAGCTGAAGAAGCTGCGCGAGGAGCGGGCCAAGCGGCGCGAACGCACAGGCCAGGCCACCATGGTGGTGCAGGAGGCCGGGCGCTCCGGCAAGATCGTGGTGGAGGTCAGAGACGCCTCCTACCGCTGGCCCGGCGATCCGTCCGCCCCGGCCGTGTTCCACGGGCTGGACCTCATCGTCCAGCGCGGCGACAAGGTCGGGCTCATCGGCCCCAACGGCGCGGGCAAAACCACCCTCATCCAGGTGCTGCTGGGCAAGCTGGCCCCCACCACCGGCGAGGTGAAGCTGGGCACCAACCTCGAGGTGGCCTACTTCGACCAGCACCGCGAAACCCTGGACCCCAACAAGACCGTGCGCGAGAGCGTGGCCGAGGGCAGCGACCAGGTGACCATCGGCGAACGCACCATGCACGTCATGGGCTACCTGAAGAACTTCCTGTTCTCCTCAGACCGGGCCAACAGCCCCGTGCGCGTGCTCTCCGGCGGGGAGCGCAACAGGCTGCTGCTCGCCCGGCTGTTCACCCGGCCCTCCAACGTGCTGGTGATGGACGAACCCACCAACGACCTGGACGCTGAGACCCTGGAACTTCTGGAAGACAGGCTGCTGGAGTACCCCGGCACGCTCATCATCGTCAGCCACGACCGCGCCTTCCTCAACAACGTGGTGACCAGCACCCTGGCCTTCGAGGGCGGTGGAAAAATATCCGAGTACGTGGGCGGTTACGACGATTGGCTGCGGCAGCGCCCCCAGGCCATTGTGCCCACCGGGGCCTCGGGCAAGCCGCTGGCCAGCAAGCTCACCGTTGCCCCTGCAGCGCCAAAGCCGCGCAAGCTCTCCTTCAAGGAGCAGCGCGAGGCCGACGGCCTGCGGACGGAGCTGGTGGAGCTGCCGCTGCGCATAGAAAATCTTGAGGCCGACATGGCCGCCGCCCAGGAGCGCCTGGCCGACCCGGAACTGTACAAGGGACCGCCGGATGCCATCGCCGCCGCGCAGGCCGCCCTGGCGGAGCTTGAGGCCGCGCACGCCGTGACCTTCGCCCGCTGGGAACAGGCCGAGGCGCGCCTGGCCGAGCTGGAAGGCCCGGAGTAGACGCCGGTGGGCAAAAGGCTAGGCAGGGGCTCCGCCCCTGAACCCCGCCGGGGGAAATGATTTCCCCCGGGATAGCTCTTCCAACTGCACCACTAATCGACTGGTAAACAAGATTTAATTTTTAGTTTCTGGCCTCGCTATGGCAAGCTACGGGACACGCACGGGACACGGAATGTGACAGAAACTGTGGAGGAAACGTAAGTTGCGGGAACAAGTTCCACTACGCCGCGACCTCAACTGACGTTGCTGGCGAGCAGCGCACGAAGGTTGTCGAGGATGGCTCTTTTCATCCCTTCCATCGGAATTGCGCGAAGGGCGGCAAGCTGTGAAATGGTACCGGCGACTTCGCGCGGGCGGATTGGCTTTCCTTGGATGAGCACAAAGGGACCATCGGTTTCCGTGAGAAGCCGGTCCTCTGGCAGTTCGACGATGAGTTGACGGTGCTTTGGAGAGTTGAGCATTTCCATGTTGATTGAGAAATAGCACCCCAGGGCGGCGGCTCGTCTGGCCTCGGCCGCGGTGCCGGTGAACCAGTGCAGGACGATCCGCCCCCTGCTTGCTGGCAGCGCGCGTTCGATGTGGCCGAGTACCTTCCCGACAGCCCGGACGCTATGCACAGAAAGAATCTTCCCCCCCTGTTCCGCACAGGCGCGGAGGATTCTCTCGAACACACGTTCTTGGTCGGGCAAGCTCCGGTAGAACCGTGGGCCGGCATCAAGTCCGATCTCCCCCACGTACCGAGCATCTGCCAGGTAGTGCTCAAACAGAGCCACCTCGCTTGCACGTTCGGCAACGAGTTGCGGGTGAAGCCCCAACGCGACACGAACATGCGTGGCACCTGCTGCCAGTTCGCGGTTCCGAGGCCACGCCTTCGGCGTGGTCGTGACAGCAAGCGTAGCCACTCGCTCCTGATCACATTCTGCAATTAAATCCACGTGGTCTCGATAAAGGTCGAGGTGGCAGTGGAAATCAACCCAGTGAGGCTTCTGGTGGGCTTGTTCGTTCACAGCGGTCTCGCTTCCACACCTTCCAGCAGTCGGCCAACCTCCTGCATTCCTGCGACGTAGACGGCTTCGTAGGCACCGAGTTTGTCAGGGTGATCCGTCAAGGGGCCTGGCCGATGGATGTCAAGACGAGCCCGCCCAGGTTTCCGAGAGAGCCTGGACAACATGAGCTGGAAGGAGCGTATATGTTCCCCTTCGGCTTTTTTACTGTTGAGCGGCTGCCCCCGCAAGTCCGGAATGCGGTAAAGTGTGTCGTCAATTCCCCAGGCTTCAAGGATGGCAGCACGCCGGATCAGGCAAGGCACACAGCGTCCGCAGTGCTTGGGTTCTCGTTGTTCAGGATTCGGATCGTATCGGCGGCCTAGTGGGGATGAACAGGACATGGTGTTCCGGGCCTCTCTCTGAAGAAATGGAAGGTCGGCACAGGCCCTGGCCATTTGGCCCTTGGTGAGAAAGGCATAAGGATTCTCAAGGCGAACCTGCAGGCCGAGCCCACTCAAAAGTTCGCCGAACCGGGCCATATAATAGGGGTGTGTCGTGCGAGTGCTGAGGGCGCCAAGCCGCAAAGGGTCAAGCGGCACGTTGAGGGAAATCAGACCATTTTCGGGAACGTACACGGTCATGTCGCCACCGATGGCATCGGCGGCCAGAGAAGCGAGTGCAAAAAACAGAAACGAGCGGCCGCGTAAGGTGTCCTCAACGGATTCGACTTCGACGGTATTGGCTGGGAAGCTGACCCAGGCCCGGATGTGATGTATGGTTTTGCTGGGGTGATGTTGCTTCAAGGCATGTGCACAATGATCCTGGTATCCAGGAGTAAGCTTGTCCCCATAGTGGCTCACCAACATGGGGGTTTGCCCTGCGGCGAGGAGGTCGATTGCGCCTATGAAACTGTCGAGTCCTCCCGAAAAAAGGCAGACCGAGGTTGGGGTTGCCAAGGGGAGTACGCTTGGGGCGGTTGCCAGCGTACCAATCCCAGATGGGCGTGGGCGAAAGTGGACGCTCCACTGATCCCCTGTCAGAAACTTAAGCATGTTGGCTATGAGCGGCGCCAACGCAACCCATCGGTCTGGGGCCTGGACTGGCACATGGAGATCGATTTCTCTTGTCCACGCATCCTGTGCATCTGCCGACCGAGAGATGCGAGTGTCAGCGGCGGTGATGGCGACAGCGAGCAACGCGAGATCCACGGATGTCTCGGAAGGCAGCAACCCCATCTTCCGGAGCTGGCTCAACACCTTGCCCAGCCCAAAACGCAGGCCCGAGTCATTGATGAACTGGATCTCCGTCGTAAGCGAGTTCGCCGTGGCCTGCTCGATTGGTTCCGTATCGTTGGGACCGAGTCGAACAATGATGTTGTGATGTCTCATACCAACGCCTCCCCAGCGGCGGCGACAAGCTCGAACGCCACCTCATAGATTTCATCAACGACGGCCGCTATGTCTCGGTCCGACAGCCGGTCGAGGGAGTCGAGACGTCCCGACAGCTGCCCTCGCGTTGCCCCGGTGACAAAGTCATGGAGCTGCTCTTGCGCATATTCCACCGCCGAGACATCATCGGGGAATGAAATCGCTCGACCGCCGATGTCGGCCATGACGCGTCCCTCAATCGACCGTGCAACGAAGTCAAGGAAGAAATCCTTCAGTTGCTCCGGGGTGATGGTGTCAAAGCCCCCTACGCCCGCCTCGGCCATATCTCCAATGGCCTCCTGCATGGCCTCACGTGTGATGGACTGGTCAACAGTACCACCAGGAGGACAGAGAACCTCGAAAATCGCAAGAAACACATCCGCTGCGGGGCGTCCAATGAGCTCAGGAATGTTGAGTTGGCGCAGCGTTTCCGCTGGTCCGTGACGTTCGAAATCCCGGACGACCTGAAGTATGGCCCGAGCGGTCGTGCGGGGTGACGACATCCGATGAGCGGCATTTCGTGCGCCGCCAGTTCCTTTTCGAACATAACCCGAGAGGGCTCGCCCGAGTGTGTTCCGGTCGCCAGATCGGCAAAAGCGTGAAAAGACGCCGCGTGGCCCGCGCAGGCTGCCGGCGCCGACGGCATCTGGGCGTGGCGACGAGGGCTGAGGATTCGTCTCTGGAGCTTGTGGCGGCTGCGGACGGGATGCAGGCAAGGCGGGCGCGCCGGGCAAGGTCGGCAGTTCAGGCGGAGCCTGGGGCGCCATGGGAGGCTGTTGGGGCTGCGGATCATCGACAAAGGGAGGCACAAGGCCATTCGATGGCCCGCCGTAGCATTTTGACGTTCCCATCGCTTACATCCTCCCCTCGATTTTCAGAATCCCTTGTGCAGATTTCTGAAGCGTCTGATTGTCGCCCAACCCGCTCCATCCCTTTAGGATTGCGCGGTATTCAGCAACCATGCCGGGGTCGGAGAAGCAACTCCCCCAACTGGACGCTGCCCAGGCCCCGGATTTGTCCGCCGGCAGTTCACGAATGAATGTGAGGAGACGTCGCTGAAGCGCCGGGTGTGTTCTCACCAACAGCACAAGGCCATCGACCCCTTTGGGCTTCGTCTTGAAATTGTCTTCCTGGAGGATGCGGCCCCTGATTGCTTCGAACACTTCTTCCTGGTCGGGGCCGGAGAGCGTTCCAATCTTCTGCGCGGCTCCGCCCATCGCCAGATGGGGCCTCATCAGCACATCGACAAGCCACTCCAAATGACTACTAGCCACGAGCCCGCCAAGCGAAATGCGTTTGTCGCGGGTGACAAAGACATACGGGCGCAGGTCGACATCACCGAGTGGCGGGTCGATCATCGCCCAGCCCCTCACCCAGTCACTTTTCTCCCATTCAACCACCTCGGGCGGGAGCGATGGAGCGGGGGCTGCCACCGCCTTGCGCTCCCCCTTGGCAGCAGGCTTGTTGCTCTTGCCGTCCTCCGAGGGCGGGATGGGCCGCACATGCGCTTCGAACGCGCGCACAGTATCCGGCTTGCCCTCAGGGTGGCTTGCGGCAAGGCGGGCGACTTGCTCGTAGAACTCAGGCTTGAAGCGTTCCGCCAGCATGATTTTCGCGAGCACAGGCCGCTTGATCTCCGCACCGAACCCACGTGCGTCCGCGATGGCGTGCCGGAGCATCATCGAATTGAGGAAACGCTTGATCTGGCGCGGGTTGCCGCGTGTCCCTTCGCTCAAGATGCCTGTGACATGCGCGCTCATCGTAAGCGCAAGCTTGATTTCTTGCGGCACTTCACCCTGCATCGCCGTCTCGACAGCCAGCCGGTCGAGCCCCCGGCTTTTCCAGGGCTGCTTCATGTCCTCACGGGCTGCACGAAGGAGCCGGACAAAACGCTCATCCGTCGAGCCCAGAACGCTCTCGGCAATCAGGAGCGTCACGTAGACCCGCGTCTCGGCCGCCCCTAGGGCCGGGATACGGAACGGTACCTGGATCAACTTTTCAAGGTAGTTTCTTGCGTAACTGACTGGGCCAGAGCTGGGCGGCAAGTCAGGGAAATGCTCGCGTACCGCATACTCAATCATCATCTCGTCGGCACCGATTACAAAGGCGGTGTGGTCGACAAAGAGGAACAGACGGATTGCTTCAAGCGTCGAGATGGCTGTTTTGGGGAGGCAGCGGTCAAGGTCGTCCACGATGACCACAAGCTGGTCAATGTCAGCAGCCTCGAGAAGCTCTTTGAACTCACGACGAAAGGCATGGATGTGCTCGGGGAGATTGCTGCTGTCGCCCGGCGCCTCTTTGATGAACTCGCCGGCCTTCTTAGCTGCCTCCTCAAAATCACTCGCAGTGGCGCCTGCCTGCGCTTTGGACACGAAGGACGTGACGAGGTCACAAAAATCACTCATCTGGCCGA
>JAVBYL010000304.1 GCA_030824035.1 Humidesulfovibrio sp. | reverse complement strand
ACGCTCATCGCCAACATGCTCCAGGCCGGATTCAAGGGACGCCTCTTCCCCGTGAATCCCAAAGGCGGGAGCATCGAGGGCGTTGCTGTGGTGCGAAGCATCGCCGAGCTGCCGCTGGGCGTCGACCTGGCCGTGTTCGCCATCCCGCGCGATGGCGTCGTTCCCGCGTTTGAAGAACTGGCCGCCAAGGGGCTCAAGTCCGCCATCGTCATCAGCGCCGGGTTCCGGGAGGTAGGCCGCCAGGGGTACGAGCTGGAAATGCGCCTGAAGGAGCTGGCGGAGCAGAACGGCATCGCCCTGCTGGGGCCCAACTGCCTGGGCATGTTCAACACCGGGCACGGCGTCAACGCCTCCTTTTCCGCCTCCCGGCCGTTGCCCGGGCACATCGCCTTTTTTTCGCAGTCCGGCGCGCTCTGCGTGGCCATTCTGGACTGGGCCGCCGAGCAGAACATCGGCTTTTCCAAGTTCGTGAGCCTGGGCAACAAGGCCGCGCTGGATGAAGTGGACATGCTGGAGTACCTGGGCGGCGATCCGTCCTCCAAGGTCGTGCTGGGCTACATCGAAAGTGTGCAGCGCGGGGAGCGGTTCATGCGCGCGGCGCGCGAGGTGAGCCTGAGAAAGCCCGTCATCATGCTCAAGGCCGGGTCCACAGCCGCAGGCGCGAAGGCGGCCAGCTCGCACACGGGCGCCATCGCCGGGTCCGACCACGCCTACGCCGCTGCCTTCAAGCAGTCCGGCATCGTGCGCGCGCCGGATGTGGAATCGCTTTTCGACCTGGCCTCCGCCTTCGCCAACCTGCCGCTGCCGCGCGGGCCAAACGTGGCCATCGTCACCAATTCCGGCGGTCCCGGCATCCTTGCGGCGGATGCCTGCGAAAAGCGCCGCCTGCACATGGCGCGGCTGGGCACGCAGACCATCGAGCGCTTGCAGGCCTTCCTGCCCTCGTACGCCTCGCTGTACAATCCCGTGGACATCATTGGCGATGCAGGGGCGGAGCGCTGCCGTAAAACGCTGGACGCCGTGCTCGACGACCCGCTGGTGCATTCCGTGCTGGTGCTGCTCACACCCACCAATCCGCTGGAGATGGAGGCCACGGCCACCGTCATCGCCCAGGTTGCGCGCCGGTCGGACAAGCCGGTGTTCCTGTGCCTCATGGGCCGCGCCCATGTGGAGGTCGGCAGGGCCATCATCATCCAGGCCGGGCTGCCCTGCTTCAGCTTCCCGGAGGCCGCCGTGCAGAGCATCGAGGCCATGTATTCCTACGCGCTCTGGCGGCAAATGCCCGTGCCCGTGTACGAAACGCCCGAACGTGACCTGGCCGCCGCCCGTGCCGTCATCGACGAGGCCTTGGAGCGCGGGCAGAACGAGATCGTGGAATTCCAGGCGCGCAGGCTTGTGGCCGCCTACCATCTGCCCACGCCCCGCACGGAGCTGGCCCGCACCAGCGATGAGGCCGTGCGCATTGCGGAGGGCTTCGGCTATCCGGTGGCGCTCAAGATCGCCTCGCCGCAAATTTCGCACAAGACCGACGTGGGCGGGGTGGCCCTGAACCTGACCAGCGAGGCCAAAGTGCGGAGCGCTTTTTGGGACATAACCAGCCGAGCGCAGCGCCTGCGGCCGGATGCCTACATCTCCGGCTGCCTGGTGCAGGAGATGGCGCCAGTGGAGGCGCGGGAAATCATCGTGGGCTTCAAGCGCGATGAACAGTTCGGCCCGCTGCTCATGTTCGGTCTGGGTGGCATCCACGTCGAAATCCTCAAGGATGTGGCCTTCCGACTTGCCCCCTTGAGTCGCGCCGAAGCTTTTGGCATGGTGCGGGAGATTCGCTCGTACATGCTGCTCAAGGGCGTGCATGGCGGTCCCGCCATAGACTTCCAGGCCCTGGAGGACATCCTGCTGGTGCTCTCGGCCCTGGCGCAGGACTTCCCGGCCATTTACGAAGCGGAGTTCAATCCGGTACTGGTGAATCATGAGCGTGCCCTGGTGGCCGATGTGCGCGTGACATTGCGCGCGTAAGCCACTAGGTTGCCCGCAAGAGTAAGGAGGAGAGGATGGTCGGCGTCTACATAGGTTCCAGCACGGGGTATTCCGGCAAGAATCTCATCGCCATGTCCCTTGGCCTGCGGTTCAAGAAGGAAGGCCTGCGGGTGGGCTACATGAAGCCCGTGGGGGCTGTTCCGCGCACGGCGGCGGGGCAGGCCGGGGATGAGGACGCCTTCTTTGTGCAGGAGGTGCTGGGCCTGCGGCAGGACCCGGCCCTGGTGACCCCCGTGGTGGTGACCCGCGAGTTCACCGTGCGCGCCTTCACCGAGGACATCGGCGACCTCATGCCGGGCATCGTTTCGGCCTACGAGGAGCTCTCCCGCGACAAGGACGTCATGATCATCGCGGGCTCCGGCAACTTCCTGGGCTCCGGCACGTACTGCGGGCTGGATGGCGTCAGCGTTTCCCGTGCGCTGGGGGCCAAGGCGCTGGTCATCGACCGGTACCAGAACGAGCTGAAGTACGACTATGTGCTGCGCTGCAAAAACGCCATGGGCGACGACTTCGCCGGGACCATTCTGAACGACATCCCAGAGCACTACCGCAGCGAGGTGGACGACCTGCTGGTTCCCTTCTTTGCGCGCAAGGGCGTGGATGTGCTGGGCATCATCCCGTCCGACCCCATCATGAGCGCCATCAAGGTGGGAGACCTGGCCGAACGCCTGGGCGGCAAGATCATCTCCGCCCACCACAAGGCCGACCGCGTGGTGGAGAACTTCCTCATCGGCACCATGCAGGTGGAGAACTTCATGACGCACTTCATGCGGCACAAGAACTCCGCCATCATCGTTGGCGGCGACCGCTCCGACGTGCAGCTTGTGGCCCTGGAAGGCAGCTGCCCCTGCCTCATCCTCACGGGCAACCTGTACCCCAACGACATCATCCTGACCCGCTCCGAGGTGCTGGAAACGCCCATCCTCGTGGTGCGGGAGGATACCTTCTCCGTGGCGAAGAAGATGGAGACCATCCTCTCCCGCCACAAGCTTCGCGACATGATCAAGGTCAACCACGGCGTGCAGCTCGTCGGCGCCGCCCTGGACTTCCAATTGCTCAAAGCCAGGCTCGGCCTGTAACCAGGAAGAATGCATGCTCAGAAAAAGCCTCACCCCCCTCGCCTCCGGTCTTGCCCTTACCCTTTGCCTTGGCCTTTGGCTTTCCCCCGCGCAGGGGCAGTATGGCCAGGGCCAAATGGATCAAGGCCAAATGGCGCAAGGCCAGAACGGAATGCAGCTGCTGAACGCGGATGCCCTGAAACAGCGCAAGAAGCTCGCCGTGCCCTTTGAGCACGATGCGCACAACATCAAGGCCGGCCTCAAGGACTGCGCCATGTGCCACCACGGCTACCGGGGCGGCAAGCGCATCACCACGGGCCTGAGCTCCACCGACAAGAAGTGCTCTGACTGCCACCAGGAGCGCCCCAGCGGCAACAATCCCGCGCCCTCGCTGGTGAACGCCTACCACGCCCTGTGCCAGGGCTGCCACAAGCAGCAGAACAAGGGCCCGGTGGGCTGCAGCCAGTGCCACAAGAAAGAGGCGGGGCAGCCGTAGTGTCTTGAGGAGCAAGGCGGCGTACAGCCACCACCATAAGAAATGGCCGGGATTTCCCGGCCTTTTTCGTTTTGCTACTTTCAGCGGCGTATGTTGTACACCGCTCGGCCCACGGCCGCTGTGGGGGAAAGACGCCAGGCTAGGGAGTCACGCCCTCGGCTTGGGGGCAATCGGGCTGCGCGCCCTGCTGCTGCGTGGCGTTGGGCTGGGCCTCGGAGGTGGCTAGGATGATGCGGCCCAGGGCCACATCCTCGGCGATGCGCTCCTTCAGGGCGTCCAGGCTCTCGAATTTACGCTCCGAGCGCAGACGCTGCACGAACTGGACACACACGTTCTGGCCGTAAATGTTCCGGTTGAAATCCATGATGTGCGTTTCAAGCGTCAGGCCGGTATCGCCAAAGGTGGGGTTGAAGCCCACATTGGCCACGGCGGGCAGGGGCCTGCCATCCACAAAGGCCCACACGGCGTACACGCCGGGCTTGGGCAGCAGCACGCCCTCCGTACGCAGGTTGGCCGTGGGGAAACCCAGCATGGCGGCGCCGCGCTTCATCCCGTCCACAACCTCGCCGCACACCTCAAAAAAACTGCCCAGCAGCGGGCGGGCGTCCCACACGTTTCCGGCCTGGACGAGGTCGCGGATGCGCGTGGAGCTCACAACCGCGCCGCACACGATGACCGGGTCAAGCCGCTCCACGCCGTAGCCATACGTCTGGCCAAGCTGGCTGAGCATGCCGAAGTCGCCCTTGCGGCCCTTGCCCATGGCGTAATCGTAGCCGATGACCAGCTCGCGGAGGTTCAGCCCCTCCACCAGGTATCGGCGCACGAACTCCTCCGGCTCCAGGGAGGCCATTTGACGGGTGAACTCCAAAACCAGGGACACGTTCGGCCCATGCTGGGCAATGCGCGCCAGGCGCTGGGCCGTGCTGGTGAGGAAGGGCGGGGTCTTCTTGCCCAAGAGAACGGTGAGCGGATGCGGGTCGAAGGTGACCACGACGCTCACGAGGTTCCGCTTCCTGGCCTTGGCGCAGGTGAGCGCCAGCAGGCGCTGGTGGCCGACGTGAACGCCGTCGAAGTTGCCTATGGTCACGCAGGAGCCGCTTATGGTTCCCGCGAGTTCTTCAATGGTCCTGGCTGCGATCATGTGCGTGCGGTGTCCTTGGGGCAGTGTGCGAACAGGGGGTGGCGTTCCAGGGGGCAGCAATTACCAGAAAGCGCCCCAGGCCTCAAGGACTCTTGCGCTCCGCCGTGGCCGCGCCCTCGAAGCGATCGTGCATCGCGCGCTCCAGGTCGGCCAGCTGCTTCTTCTGCTCCGGGGTGCTTGCCATGCTCTTGACCCTAGCGAGGTGAAAGTCCGTCTTCTTCCTGTCGCGGCCGTACAGCGCGGAGTAGGTGAGTTGCAAATGCGCGCCGAAGACATTGCCAGACTCGCCCAGCATGCGCCCAAGGTAGTAGCGCACCTCGGAGTCTTCCGGCACCTCGCGCACCACGCGCTCCATGGTGGGAATGGCGTTGGCGTAGTCCTTGCGCTCCCCCATCAGCCGGGCCATGTAGAACAGCGACATGGCATCCTTGTTGTTCAGGATGACGGCTTTTTGCAGATACGGGCCGGCCTTGTCGAACTGGCCGCGGTTGAAGAAGAACATGCCCGCCTCGCGCAGCACCAGGGCGTCGTTCTGCCCGCAGGCCAGGGCTGTCTCATAGGCCTTGGTGGCCTCTGTGGTGCGCTTGAGCCGCTCCAGCACAATGCCCCTGCCGATGTTGTCCAGGCAGATGAAGTCACCCTTGGGCTTGGTGTCGTAGTAGGCCAGGGCCGTCTCGGCCGAGGTCATGCGCGCGCGGATGAGCGTTTGGATGCGCAGGAACTGGGCCTGCTCCGCCGGACGCTTTTGCAACTCGGCGGGCATGAGCTTGATGCGGTCGCGCAGGTAGCTGGAACGTTCGTCCAGCCCGGGGTGGGTGGTGAGGTAGGAGGGAACGGTCTCACCGCTGAGGAACCAACGCCGCTTGTTCATGATCTCGAAGGTCTCGGGCATGGCGTTGGGGTTGTAGCCGGACTTGACCAGGTAGTTCAGGCCCACGTGGTCGGCCTCGCGCTCATTCTCGCGCGTGTACATCAGGAAGGCCGACTGCGCGCCCGCCATGGAGCCCGTGGCCACGGCGCGGCCTATGGCGCTGGTGTTCTGCCCGCCGCCCATGCCGAGCAGCGCGCCAGCCACCATGCCCGCCACGGAGGCGGCGCTGGCGAACTTCATCTGGTCGATGCGCTTGGCCACGTGGCGTTCGGTGACGTGGGCCAGCTCGTGGCCGATGACGGCGGCCAGCTGCGATTCGTTCTCAACGCCCAGGATAAGCCCGGTGAAGACATACACGTAGCCGCCGGGCACGGCGAAGGCGTTCATGGCGCCATTGGCCACCACGGCGCTGGTGATGGGGTAGGGCTGGGGCGGCAGCGCCTTGGAAACGCGCTCCACCACACCCTTCACGTAGGCAACGATCTCAGGGTCATCCACAAAGCCGATCTGGGCGCGGATGGCGTTATCGAACTTCTTGCCCATCTCGATCTCGTCCTTGATGGTGATGCCGCCGAACAGGGCCAAAGCCCTGGCGGGCGCGCTTACCATCAGCAGGCAGGCGAGCAGGGAAAGCAATACGGCGGGGAGCCTTTTCCCAGACACGTTCGTGCAGGTCATGTCTTCACCCCAGGTTGCGGCGGCCAGGGGCTGGCCACCATGACAAGGCAAGCGTACCACCATTCCGCAAAAGAAAAAAGGATGCGGAACACCGCACCCTTTTTCAAAAAAGATGAACAGAGACCGGCGTCTACTTGTTCATTATGTTCAGGAAGTCGTTGTTGTTCTTGGTGCCGCGCATTTTGCCCAGCAGGAACTCCATGCTGTCGATGGAGTTCATGGGAGCCAGCACCTTGCGCAGTATCCACACGCGGTTGAGCACGTCCTCGTCGAGGAGCAGCTCTTCCTTGCGGGTGCCGGAGCGGTTCATGTCGATGGCCGGGAACACGCGCTTCTCGGAGAGGTGGCGGTCCAGGTAGATTTCCATGTTGCCGGTGCCCTTGAACTCTTCGAAGATGACCTCGTCCATGCGCGAGCCGGTGTCGATGAGTGCGGTGGCGATGATGGTGAGGCTGCCGCCGGACTCGATGTTGCGCGCGGCGCCGAAGAAGCGCTTGGGGCGCTGCATGGCGTTGGCGTCCAAACCGCCGGAAAGCACGCGGCCGGAGGAGGGCGTTACGGCATTGTAGGCGCGGCCCAGGCGGGTGATGGAGTCGAGCAGGATGACGACATCGCGCTTGCGCTCCACCAGGCGCTTGGCCTTTTCGAGCACCATCTCGGTCACCTGCACGTGGCGGGTGGGCGGTTCGTCAAAGGTGGAGCTGATGACCTCGGCCCGCACCGTGCGTTCCATGTCGGTCACTTCCTCAGGCCGCTCGTCGATGAGCAGCACGATGAGGTAGACCTCCGGGTGGTTGGCGTTGATGGAGTTGGCGATGGTCTGGAGCATCATGGTCTTGCCGGTGCGCGGCGGGGCCACGATGAGCCCGCGCTGCCCGCGGCCGATGGGGGCGAGCAGATCGATGCCGCGAGAGCCGTAGTTCTCGGCGCCGTTTTCGATCTGGAAGCGCTTGTTGGGATAAATGGGCGTCAGGTTGTCGAAGAGAACAAGGTGCTTGCTCATCTCCGGCGGCTCCATGCCGATCTCGCTGACCTTCAGCAGGGCGAAGTAGCGCTCGCCCTCCTTGGGGGGGCGGATTTGGCCGGAGATGATGTCGCCCTTGCGCAGGCCGAAGCGGCGTATCTGCGAGGGGGAAATGTAGATGTCGTCCGGGCCGGGCATGTAGCTGTACAGCGGGGAGCGCAGAAAGCCGAACCCGTCGGGCAGGATTTCAAGAACGCCTTCGCCGAAAATTTGCCCGTTCTGGGAGGCGCATTCCTGCAGCAGGGCGAAAATGAGTTCCTGCTTGCGCAGGCTGCTCGGATTTTCGACGTTGAACTTGTTGGCGAGCTCCATGAGCTCGGGCATGCTCTTCTGCTTGAGTTCGGTGAGGTTGAGCTTGTTCTCCTCCGAAGGGGAGTAGTCGTCCTCGTTGAACTCCTGCACAGCGGCAGGCGCCTGGGCCTTGGTATTCTTGGGGGGGGTGTTCTGGTGTTTATCGCGGGGCATTGAAGAGCCTCACGCTCCGAAGGATGAAGGTGTATGGGGTGGGGACGCCTCACAGCGAGGCAGGTTCATATGTACCCGCACACTGTACGTGCGCGCTGTATCATTGAAGCCAGAAGGCATGATGTGACGGGAGTATAAACGGCATATTGCGTCTGCGTAGTGTCGTAGAATAAATCCTGAGGTATGGGTCAATTATGGGCGGGACACATGCAGCGCGATTGCGCCTGAAAACGAGTACTCGAAAGGCAGGTATTTGACAAGGGGGCTACTTGGCTTTTTGCATTTTTTCCTGCTGCTTCAGAATCACGTCCTGGAACATCTCGTTGATGTCCGCCTTGACGTCGTTCTGGTCGCGGCC
>JAVBYL010000394.1 GCA_030824035.1 Humidesulfovibrio sp. | reverse complement strand
GGAGGAGAGTGCATCGTTTCTGTTCTGTTCCACTTCCCCCGGCCACCCAATAAAAGGTTTGGGAGGGGTGGGGATTCATGCCATCTTCTTTGTCTTGTCTAGTTCTCCGCCGAGTGCAGACCGCCCGCGCCGGGTCCGAAGCTCACGTTGCTGGCCTCGCCGCCCTGGGGGGAGTTTTTGCTGCAGTTCCACAGGCACGCGCCGCAGTGCACGCACTTTTCGCGGTCGAACAGCGGCGTGCCGCCATCGGGGTTGGTGCTGATGGCCTGGCCGGAGCAGGCCTCGATGCAGACCTTCTCGTCGCAGGCCTTGCAGAGGTTGGTGCTGCGGAAGGTCACGTGGTCGCGGTAGCCCGGGGGGGCCTGGACCTTGCCGCCCAACAGCAGCGCGTCCTGGTGCGAGACGAGCAGCTGCCCGTCGTGCTGGATGGCGGGCCAGCCCGCGCGGTCCATGAGCGCGCCGTGCAGGGGCAGGCCCTTGGCGGTGCACTCTTTGCGGATGCGCGCGATCTCGTCCGTGGAAATGCGGCCGCGGAAAAATTCCTCAATGCTTGGGATGCGGTCCTGGGGCTTTTTGCTCGCCCCGGGCCAGAACAGCTTGCCGTCGGTCAGCCCCGTGAGGGCCATGCCGATGAGCCCCTGGAGGAAGCCCACCTGGAAGCCGTCGCGGGCTTTCTCGGCTATCTTGGCCTCGCGCTCCAGCCAGGAGTCGCGGCGGCGGCGCACGTAGGAGCGCTCGAGGTTCTCGCGGGTGAAGGGCTTGCCGGCCCTCAGCAGCTCCAGGACGCTGACGCCCAGCAGCACGCCGGAGGTCCAGGCCTCGTCGAAGCCGGAGCCGGTGAGCACGTTGGTGGTGCCGCTGCCCTCGCCGATGCGCGCAAATCCGTCGCCCACCAGGTGCGGCTCGCCTTTGCGGCCGGACTCCTGCAGGCTCTTGGCGCCCCAGGAGCGCATGCGCCCGCCCTTCAGGTGCTTCCACAGGTAGGGGTGCTGCATCCAGTGCTGCAGGTAGCGGTAGGCGGTGCGCACGGGGCTGTCGTACCAGCTGGGCACAAAGATGCCGAGGCTGGCCACGCCCCCGGGGTAGACGTACAGGAAGCCGAAAATCTCGGGCTCGGGGTAGCCCAGGGTGTGCAGCACCGTGCCTTCCTTGAGCTGGCAGCCCTCGGGCAGGTCCACCACCATCTTCATGCCCACGGCCCACTCCCGGGTGTGGTTGCCCACGGGCAGGCCGAGCTTTTCGTCCAGCTGGCGGCCCACGGCGCCCACGGGGCCATCGCCCACCACGGTGAGCTGGCTGCGGATGTCCATGCCAGGCATGAACCCGGCCTCGGGCGCGCCGTGCTTGTCCGTGCCCTGGTCCATCAGCCGCACGCCCACAACGTTCTGGCCGAACATCAGCGGCTCCGCCACGGGGGTTCCCGGCCAGATCTGCGCCATGCCCTGGCCCATTATCTGCCCGCCGGCCCACTGGTTGAACTGGCCCATGGACAGCAATATGCCCGGCTCCTTGCGCAGGAAATTGGGGATGTACGGCAGCTCGTAGGCGTGGTCCTTGGCAAGGCCGAAGGCCTTGATGGCCTTGTCCTTGATGCGCAGCAGCGCGGGCCTGCGGCTGGCGCCGATGGGGTCGAGCAGATACGCGACCTTTTCCTCGTGCACCTCGCAGGCCAGGGGAATCTGCATCAGGTCGAGGTCGGGGAAGCTGGCGCGGATGCCGCGGCCCTTGGTGACCACGCCGGACACGCCGAAGCCGATGTCGTCGGCGCGCTCGTAGCAGATGACCTGCGGCGGCATGCCGGGCATGGCCTTGCTCTCGGCCACGGGGGTGCCGTCCTCGTTCATCATGCCCTGGGACAAGGTGTGCAGAAAGCCGCCCATGGCCGGGCCAAAGCCCACGCAGGCGATGTCCACGTCCATGCGCTGGCGCTCAACGCCTTCTGGCAGCGTGTCCTGGGGGGAAGCATCGGTGGTCGTCATGCGTCGAAACCTCGTTCGCCCGGGGGCTGGTGCTCCCTGGCCATTTAGGGCCGCCGCAAAAAGAAAAGCGCAACGGGCTGGTGGCCCGCCTCGCTGGCACGACGGCTTGCCACTCTTTACGCGTAGGGTGGGGGCGAGTCAACCGCGAGGGAACTGGCCGCGAGGGAGCTGCCCGCGAGGGAGTCCGCGTGTGGACCCTACCCCAGGAGCCCCCGGCCCTTGCCCAGGCCCAGAGCCTGGTAGATGCGTTTGATGTCCAGGTGCTGGCGCAGGGCCTCGGCCAGGCGGTCCAGGGCGGGCTCCAGGCCGAAGCGCGGGCGCGGCGCGGCCAGCGGCGGCAACCCCTTCAGGCTGCGCAGTCCGTCGAGGAAGCCGTGCCGGAACTCGTCCTCGTCGAAGATGCCGTGCAGGTACGTGCCCCAGATGCGGCTCAGGCCCGTCTGCTTCAGGGCAGCGTCGTCCAGGCCGAAGGCCAGGGGCCTGTCCTGGGCGTCGGCTGCCAGGATGGCGGCGCGCAGGCCGGGCGCGTCCTCAAGCTCCGTCTGGCCGTGGTGGATCTCGTAGCCGCTCACGGTTTGGCCCGTGCGGGGCAGGGTGAGGCGCACGCGGGTGAGGGTCTTCTCGCGCTCCAGCACGGTGGCGATGGGCAGAAGGCCGAAGCCGTCGGCGCAGAGGCAGCCGGACTCCAATCCGTGGGGGTCCTCCACGCGCAGGCCGAGCATCTGCAAACCAGCGCAGATGCCCACGATGCGGCAGGGCTCCGGCAGGGAGCGCAGGGCGGCGGCCAGCCCGGCTCCGCGCAGTTCGCGCATGTCGTCGATGGTGTTCTTGCTGCCGGGCAGGATGACGGCGTCCGGGCTGCCCAGCTCCCTGGTGTCGCGCACCAGGCGCAGGCGTACGTCCGGCTCGGCCCGCAGCGGGTCCAGGTCGTTGAAGTTGGCGATGCGCCCCGGCACGATGACGGCGATGTCCAGAATGGCGGCATCCAATTCGCCGGAGCTGGCGGCCTGCTGGCGCAGCTGGCCCAGGCCCAGGGAGTCCTCCTCCGGCAGGGCCAGGTCGCCCAGGTGCGGGATGGTGCCCAGCACGGGGCGGCCGGTGCGCTGGTACAAAAACTCCAGGGCGGGGCCCAGGATGCTCGCATCGCCCCGGAACTTGTTCAGCGCATGGCCGATGACCAGCCCGCGCTCGTCCGGGTCGAGGATGTCAAAGGTTCCGGCCAGGGAGGCGAACACCCCGCCCCGGTCGATGTCGCCCACGAGGATGACCTTGGCGTCCGCGTGGCGGGCCATGCGCATGTTCACAATGTCATGCGCCTTGAGGTTCACCTCCGCCGGGCTGCCCGCGCCCTCCAGCACCATCACGTCGTGCTCCGCCGCGAGGCTGTCGTACGCCTGCGTGACTGCCCGCCAGGCCTGCGGCTTGTAGGCGTGGTACTCCTGCACGTTCATCACGCCCACGGGCTTGCCAAGAATAACCACCTGGGAGCCGGTTTCGCCGGTGGGTTTCAGCAGCACCGGGTTCATGCGCACATCCGCGCCCAGGCGGCAGGCCTGGGCCTGGGTGGCCTGGGCGCGGCCCAGCTCCAGCCCGTCCGGGGTAACGGCGGAGTTGTTGGACATGTTCTGCGCCTTGAAGGGCGCCACGCTGTAGCCGTCCTGGAAGAGTATGCGGCACAGCCCGGCGGTGAGCACGCTCTTGCCCGCGCCGGAGCACGTGCCCTGGATCATCAGCGCCGGGGTCCTTCGGACCTTTTGCTGGGGAGGGGCCTTGGTGATGCCCGAGAAGCGGGCGATGCCCCCCACAAGACGGGCGTTCTCCTCGTCCGTGCGCACGGCGACGCGGAAATAGCTGTCGTCCAGGCCCTCGAAGTTGGCGCACAGCCGGATGGCCATGCCCTCGCCCAGCAGCCGCTCGAACAGCGGCATGGCGCTCATGCCCACGCGGTCCAGCCTGCACAGCAGGAAATTGGCGCTGCCGGGAAACACCCGCAGGCCGGGGATCTCGCGCAGCTCGGCGGTGAGGCCCTCGCGCAGGCGGGCGGTCTCGGCCACGGTGCGGGCCTGGTACTCGGCATCGCGCAGGCAGCGCGCGCCCACGCGCTGGGCCAAGGTTCCCAGGTTCCAGGCGGGCAGGCGGCGGCGCAGGCGCTCGATGATTTCCGGCTGAGCAAAGGCTAGGCCCAGGCGCAGGCCCGGCACGGCGTAAAATTTGGTCATGGAAACCAGGACGACGACGTTGTCCGGCCGCAGGCGCGTCAGGCGTCCAAGCCCGCCGCCAGCCTCATCCTCCATGCCGGGCACAAAGTCCGCGAAGCTCTCGTCCACCACGAACAGGCTCTTGGGGTAGGCACGGGCCAAGTCGCGCACATGGCGGGCGGGAATGCATGCGCCCGTTGGGTTGTTTGGGCTGGCCAGCATGACCAGGGCGGGCCCGCCGGAGTTGAGCATGGCGGCCAGGCGTTCCAGGTCCGGCGCGAAGAGGGTTTGGGCGGTGCACGGCAGCGGCTCCACGGCCAGCCCGGCCAGGCGGCAGCAGCGGTCCACGTCCACATAGGCGGGCACCGGGATGACGGCGCGGCCAAGGCCCATGCGCGCGGCCAAGTTGCACACGGCGGGGATGAGCTCGCTGACGCCGTTGCCCGCCACGGCCTGGGTGGGCCACACTTTGTAGCGCTCGCAGGCGGCCAGGGTCAGCTCGCTGGCCTCGGGGTCCGGGTAGTGCACCACCTCGGCCAGGGCCCGCGCCACCTCCTCCGCCAGCCAGGAGGGCGGCCCCAGGGGGTTGATGCTGGCGGAGAAGTCGAGGATATCCTCGGGCCGTTTGCCCGCGCGCTCGGCCAGTTTGCGCAGGTTGCCGCCGTGCGCGTAGCGGTCGGCGGCGGCGTGCTGGCTGGCCTTGGTGGAGGCCATGTCTTGGGGCAGGCCGCCCAGGATGTTTTGGCGCATGGGCGCTCCTTGGCTTTGGGGCGTTGGGTGCGGTGTTCTCCCGCATGATGTAGCGCGGAAGGGCCTGTGCGGCAAGGGCGGGGTGCGCCGAAGGGTGGGTTTCGCCTTGTGAGTGGGCTTTGCCCCGTGGGCGGGCGCTGCTGTGTTGGCTGGGCGTGCGTTGCGGATGACGTTGCGGACGTGGTTGTGGATCGTTGTGGTCGGTTGTTGTCCGCTGCGCGCGGCGGCGGGCAGCCGTCGTCTAAGGGGCTAGCCGAAGGCGGCTGCGGAGGGGGCCGAGGGGCGCGCGTGGGCATCGGCAAGGCTGCCGGCCCAGGCCGGGGGCGGTTCGCCCGCGAGGGCCAGCTCCATGCCCCGGCGCAGTTGCGCCAGCTCGCGCACCAGGGCCGAGTCATCGCCTGGGGCGATGTCCGGCAAAAACGAGGGGTCCAGCTCCAGGCTCACCGTGCCCGCGTAGCCCGCGCGGCCAAGCTGCGCCAGGAAGGGCCCCACCGGCAGGTGGCCCAGGCCCGGGGGCAGGTGCTCGCGGTGGGCGTCGGCATCGGAAAAGTGCACGTGGCGGATGACGTCCACGGGTACGCGGGTCAGGTCGGCCAGCACATCCCGGCCGGAAACGCCCAGGTGGCACACGTCCAGGGTCAGGCCCAGGCCCTTGCCCTGGCACTCGGCCAGCAGCGCGGCGAGGTTGTCCTTGGCGAAGAGCCCACCGCCCAGCAGGTTGGCGGCCCAGGGCAGGTTCTCCAGGGAAAAGTCCACCCCGGCGGGGGCGTCCAGCAGGCGGGGCAGGTCCACGGCGCGGGCGAACCAGCGGGTCTGGATGGCATCGCGCAGGGATCCGGCGGGCGGGTGCAGGGTGACGTGGGCCGCGAGGCCCTCGGTGGGGGAGACGCTGCCCGCCAGCGCGGCCGCCGCGCGCCAGGCGCCCAGATGCCCGCCCCAGGCGCTCCAGTTGCGGAAGGGCGCATGGACCACGCGCACCGGCAGCAGGGCGTGGGTCGCCTGTACCTCCGGCCCGGGCGCGATCTTGGGGCTGCCCATGACGAGGTCCAGCCCGGCGAAGCCCGCCGCCGCGCCCACGCGGGCGATGACGGGAAGCGGCAAATGGAACAGGCAGCCCGTGGAGAGCAGCACGGTGGCTCCCGTTCTGGCGTCGGCCCTGTGGGCGAGCGCTGTGTGCTTTTGGCTCGTGTCCATGACACCGACATGCACCCGCCCGCGGCAAGCCGCAACGCAAATACGGGGAACGGATGCCCGGCGTTGGTGAACGGCTTAGCGGCGCGGCGAACGTTTTGGCCCCTTTTCCGGGCCGGGGCCGTGCGCCGCCAGGGGGGATCGACGGGCTTCCCCACCGTGCTCCCACTGTGCCCGCCGTTCCGTGCGCGAGGTTGACAAAACCCCGCCCAGGCCCAATATCCAAGGCCAGCGGGCCGCACGGGCCCAAGGAGGACACATGGACGGAAAATGGCGGCTCACCGTGGACGAGGCTTTCTGCGCCTCGCACCAGCTGCGCAATTACAATGGCAAGTGCGAGCACCTGCACGGCCACAACTTCGGCGTCACCGTGGAGGTGGAGGGCACGCGCCTTGACCCCAAGGTGGAAATCCTGGTGGACTTTGGCGAGCTCAAGCGCCTGACCCGCGAGGTTGTGGCGGAGCTGGACCACGCGCACCTGAACGACCTGGAGCCCTTCCGCGCCAGCAATCCCTCCAGCGAGAACCTCGCCCGGCACATTTACCGCGCCCTGGCCGACCGCCTGGCCGAGCTGACGCCCCACGCCAGCCTGCGTAGCGTCAGCGTGTCCGAGAAGGGCAGCTCCCGGGCCACGTACCTGGAGGAGTAGGCCGTGCGCCTGCTGCTGCAACGGGTCAGCCAGGCCCGCGTGGAGGTGGAGGAGGCGGGCGCGAGGGCAACGGTCGGGTCCATCGGCCTGGGGCTGCTGGTGCTGGCGGGCTTTGGCAAGGCCGACACGCTGGCGCTGCCCGGCGGGCGCGCGTGGCGCACCATGACGGAAAAGCTGCTGGACCTGCGCATATTTCCGGACGAGGCGGGCAAGCTGAACCTGAGCCTGCGCGATGTCGCCCTGGCGGAGCAAGGCCAAATGCCTCACGCCCCGTCACATCACGTTTTCCCGGCACACCCGGCAGGCGGGCTGCTGCTCGTCTCGCAGTTCACGCTATATGCCGACAGCCGCCGGGGCCGCCGTCCCAGCTTCAGCGACGCCGCGCCGCCGGAGACCGCCCGCACCCTGTACGACCAGCTGGTGCGCGACCTGGCAACCAGCGTGCCCGGCCCCTTTGCCCAGGGTGTGTTCGGCGCGGAGATGCACCTGAGCTTCACCAACTGGGGGCCGGTCACCATCCTGCTCGATTCGGCGGACTTCGAGGGCTAGGAACGCCGCGCGGGGCAGGCTGCGCACCCTTTCGCCCCCCCTTTTGCGTCCCCTAGCCGATGAAGAACTCGCTGGAGGAATCGAACAGGTTCTTGCAGTCCTTCTTGAGGCTGAACAGGTTCGGCTCGCGCAGCACCTGATCCAGCAGGCGCAGCAGGGTGCGGCGCGTCACCTCGCCCACCAGCGCGCCTTGGCCGTCCACCACGGGCAGCGCGGTGATCTTGCGCTCGCGCAGCAGCAGGCGCGCCTCCAGGAAGAAGTCGCCGGGGCGCACCGTGGGCAGGTCCTGGCGCATGATGTCCTTGGCGGGCTTGTTCTTGCTCGCGTCGAGGGTGCGCAGCAGCCGCTGCATCACCTCGTTCTCGTTGATGACGCCCTGCTCGTGCTTGCCGACAATCTCCGGCGTGAGGAACTGTCCAAGCAGCTCCATCATGGTGATGACGCCCAGCAGGGTTCCGCGCTCGTCCACCACATACGTGTAGCGCGAGCGGTTGCCTGGGTTGGCGTACCAGCTGATGATCTTCTGGATGGGCTCCTTCGGCCCCACGCGGGTGGGGTCGTGGCGCATGATCTGCTCGATACGCATGGTGCGGGCCTCCGAAGTTTGCCCTGCCCGGCGCTGGCACAAGCGTGCGGAAATGCCGGGGCGGGTGGTTTCCCGATTAAGGTCCATTGTGCTGCCGCGAGGCCATAACGTCAACCCTGTCAACGGGGAATCTTTGTCCTTTTCGCGGGCGTAAACCGGCCCGTTTCGGCCCCGGCGCAAAACCGGGGCTACACTTCGCCACGCGGGCCCACAGGGGGTCCGCACCGGCCCCGCTTCGCCGCGCCGCCG
>JAVBYL010000116.1 GCA_030824035.1 Humidesulfovibrio sp. | reverse complement strand
ACCTGGTGCCGCTCCTTGTCGGGGAAGCGGGCGATCTTGTCCTCAACCGAGGGGCAGTACCGCGCGCCCGTGCCCTGGATGACCCCGGCGTACAGCGGCGAGCGGTCGAAGCCCGCGCGGATGGCCTCGTGGGTGGCCGCGTTGGTGTAGGTGATGTGGCAGGGCGCTTGGGGCAGCGGCGCGGTCTTGTTCAGAAAGCTGAAGGGCAGCAGGGGCTCGTCGCCGTACTGGGCCTCCAGGCCGCTAAAGTCGATGCTGCTCTTGAGGAGGCGGGGCGGGGTGCCGGTTTTGAGGCGGCCAAGTTCCAGCCCAAGGGCGCGCAGGCTGGCGGAAAGCCCCTCCGAGGGCGGGTCGCCCAGGCGGCCGCCGGAATAGTGGGTCATGCCGATGTGGATGAGCCCGCGCAGGAAGGTGCCGGTTGTGAGCAGCACGGTGCGGGCGCGGAAGCATTGTCCGGCGCGGGTGCGCACGCCGCTGGCGCGTCCGCCCTCCACCAGCAGCTCCTCGGCCATATCCTGGGCTATCCACAGGTTGGGCCGGGCGAACAGGTCGCGCTTTACCGCGCGCATGTAGGCTTCGCGGTCGATCTGCGCACGCGTGGCGCGCACGGCCGGGCCCTTGCTCAGGTTAAGCTGGCGGAACTGGATGCCCGCCTCGTCGGCCCAGAGGCCCATGGAGCCGCCCAGGGCGTCGATCTCCTTGACCATGTGGCCCTTGGCCAAGCCACCGATGGCCGGATTGCAGGAGAGATGCCCGATGCGGTCCACATTGACGGTGATGAGCAGCGTGGCCAGCCCCAGGCGCGAGGCGGCCATTGCGGCCTCGCAGCCAGCGTGGCCGGCACCGACGACGACGAGGTCGAAGATGTCCGGGGGCGCTGGATGGTGCACCACGTGAATCGGGTCCATGTGATTCGGCTCCCTGTGGATCGGGTCCGTGTGAGTCGGGTCCATGGTCCGCCGGAGGCTAGTCGTAGAGCATGGACGCCACAACTTTGGCGTCCTTGATGGTGTTGCTCAGCGACGAACGCTCGTTGGGCTGGTGGGCGTTGTGCATCAGCGTGCTCCACACCACGGCCCTGTGGCCCGCGCGGCGCAGGTAGGCGGCCACGGTGCCGCCGCCGATGCCCTTGAGCTTCGGCTCCACGCCGTACACCTCGCGCACGCGGCGCATCAGGCGCGTCACCACCTCGCTGTCCGCCGGGGTGGCGGGGGCGGCCTGCTCGCGCTGGATGAACTCGTAGCTGATGTGCACGCCGTGCTCGCGTTCCACTTCCTCGCCAAAGCCGCGGATGCGCGCCATGACCTCATCCAGGTCGTAGCCGGGCATGACGCGGCAATCGATGTAGAACACATCACGCCCTGGCAGGGTGTTGATGTTCTCCACGTTGGCCTCTTTCTTGGTGGGCTGGAAGGTGGAAAAGGGCGGATCGAACATGGGGTCGCGCCGGTCGAAGATCTGGTGCAGCTGCGGAATTTTGAGGATGAGTGCGGCGGCGGCCACCAGGCTGTTGATGCCGACCTGCGGGGTGGAGGCGTGGCACTGCTTGCCCTCCACAACCACCTTGAGCCAGAACATGCTCTTTTCGGCAATCTCCACCATCTCGGAGGTCGGCTCGCCGAAGTCGGGCACAACGAAAAGATCCTCCGGCCCGAAGAGCTCCGCGTGGTGCTTGACCACGTAGTCCAGGCCGAACTTGCTGCCGGTTTCCTCGTCCGCCACCAGCAGCACGCCAAAATTCATGGGCGGGGTGATGTTCTGGTCGAGCAGGGCCTTGGCCACCAGCAGCGAGGTGACGATGCCCTGGTGGTTGTCCTCCACGCCGCGGCCGATGATGATGTCGTCGTTGTGTACCAGGGCGTAGGGGTCGCTGTTCCACAGGGTGAGGTCGCCGGGGGGCACTATGTCCGTGTGGGAGATGACCCAGAGGGTCTTGGCGGTGTTGCGACCGGGCACCACGGCGACGAGGCTGGGCCGGTAGCCGCAGGGCACGGCCGGGTCCGGGGCGCGCAGTTCCTGCACGTCGGCAAAGCCCATTTGCTTCAAGTAGGTCTTGAGGAAAATGGTCTTGTCCTTCTCGCCGGGGCCACCGTTGAGCGGGCCGAGGGCGGGGATGGCGACGAGATCGCGCTGCAGGTCGATGATGGTCTGGGTCTGGGCTTCGATGTGCCGGAGAATGTCGGCAGGCATGGGGGGCTCCGCGTATACGGGCAGGGTTTGTGCGTGGCGGGTGAAAAGAAAAGGCGGGGTTGCCCCCGCCTCTTGAAAGCCAGTCTCTCTAGCGACCCTTGGCGGCGCGCTTGGAGGCCTTCAGCGGGTTGACCTTGGTCTTGCCTTCCTTGTCCACGGTGGCCTTCACGTGGGTGGCGAAGTTGCAGATGCCGCGCATCCACTTCTTCTCAGGCTGGGCGTAGGTGGGGCAGTAGCTCTTGTCCTCAAGAGCCACAACGCGATCACAGCCCGTGCAGTTCTCCACAACGGGGTTCATGATCATGCCTTTGTACGAAAGCCCTTCGGCGGTCATGACGGCACCAGCAAGGGCGCTCGCCTTCTTTTTGTCATCAGCCATGTGAGGTTTCCTCCTTACCCTGGAGCCGTGAAAACGCCAGAGGTTGTCATCAAAAAATAGAGCGGTTCTCTATGCATGAACCGGGGGGCTTGTCAAGCCTCAACTCTTGGGAAGTCCCTTCAGGGGTATCTTGTTGATGGCGTGGATGAGCACGTCTGTAACCTTTTGGGCGTTTTGCTTGAAAATATGGATGATTTCATCCCAGGTCACCGGGGCCTCGTCCGTTTTCCAGCTGTCGTAGTCCGTGGACATGGCGATCGAAGCATAGGGGATTCCGGCCTCGTTGGCCAGGATGACTTCAGGGGCGATGCTCATATTGATGACGTCCGCCCCCCAGATGCGGAACATGCGCGACTCCGCCCTGGTGGAAAAGCGCGGTCCCTCGATGGTGACCACGGTGCCCTCTTTGTGGTGGCGGATGCCGAGGGTGTCGCAGGAGTCGTTCAGCAGCCCGCGCAGGTACTCCGAAAAGGGGTCGCCCATGGGGGTGTGCACAGGGGAGTGCGGGTCGAACTTGTCATGGTAGGTGATGTCGCGGTGACGGGTGAAGTCGATGAACTGGTCCAGCACCACCAGGTCGCCGCGGCCGATTTCCTCGCGCAGGGAGCCCACCGCCGTGGTGGTCAGGATGCAGTCGCACTCCAGCAGCTTGAGGGTGTGGATCTTGCTGCGGTAGTTCACCTTGCTGGGCGGGGTGGTGTGCTCGCGCCCATGGCGCGCCAGCAGGAACACATTGTGCTCGCCGATGGTGCCGGAGCACACGGGCGAGGTGATATCCCCATAGGGGGAGGCGACGCGGATGTCCTTGGCGTTGAGCAGCAGGTCCGGGTTATCCAGCCCGCTGCCGCCGATGATGCCGATATTTGCCATGTGTGGGTGCGCTTCCTTAGAGCTTCAGCAGGTACTGGTGCGGAATGCCGTCGAGCTTGCTGGGGCCGTCGAGGAAGCCGAGCTCGATGAGGTAGCCGATGCCCGCGATGCTGCCGCCGTTGCCCTTCACCAGCTGGATCATGCCATTGGTGGTGCCGCCGGTGGCCAGCAGGTCGTCGATGATGAGGATGTTGTCGCCGGGCTGCACGGCGTCCACGTGCATGCACAGCGAGTCCGTGCCGTATTCCAGGTCGTAGCTCACGGAGGTGGTTTTATAGGGCAGCTTGCCGGGCTTGCGCACGGGGATGAAGCCGATGTTCATCTTGTAGGCCAGGGGCGCGCCGAAAAGGAACCCGCGGGCCTCCGCCGCGACGATCTTGTCGGCCTTGCAGTCGGCAAAGCGTTCGGCCAGGGCGTCAACCGCGTAGCGGAAGGCGGTGGGGTTGGAAAGCAGCGGGGTGATGTCGAAAAAGACGATCCCGTCCTTGGGGAAATCCTTCACGTCGCGGATGTACTGGCGAAGATCCATTGGGTGACTCCTGGGTGCAAGCGTTGCGCATTTCTACAGATCGTGCAAAGCTCTTGTCAACAGTAATGCCTGAAGACTTTGCGCCATTGAGCACTTTGCTTCTTCGAACACTTTGCCCTTGATTGAGGAGAGACATGACCGGACTGTATGAGCAGGCCGCGCCCAAGCGCAGCCTGGGGCAGAATTTCCTGCGCGATGAAAACATCGCCAGAAACATCGTGGCCGCCCTGGAGGTAGGCCCGGATGACTGCGTGCTGGAAATTGGCCCGGGGCGCGGGGCGCTGACCAAGCACATCGCCGCGCTTGGCCCCAAGCGGTTTATGGTTCTGGAAAAGGACGACGCCCTGGCCGAGGCCCTGAGCCGCTGGGACAACGCGCCTGAGGTGTGGCGGGGCGACGCGCTGAAGTTCCCCTGGGAAAGCCTGGACACGGAGGGTGCCTGGAAGATAGTGGGCAACCTACCCTATAACATAGCCTCGCCCCTGATGTGGGAGATCGTCAGCCGGGCCCGTTTCGACCGGGCTGTGTTCATGATCCAGCTGGAGGTGGCGCAGCGTATCAAGGCTGAGCAGGGCGGAAAAGTGTATGGGGCGCTCAGCGCGTGGATTCAGAATTTCACCTCGGTGGAGCTGCTGTTCAAAGTCCCGCCGCACGTGTTCTTTCCGCCGCCAAAGGTCACTTCGGGCGTCATTCGCCTCAAGCCCAAAAAAAATCTTCCGGATGCCCTGGGAGCCAAGGCGCTCACTGCATTGCTGCATTGCTGCTTCCAGAATCGACGCAAGCAAATTGGCAACATCTTGAAATCAAAGGGGATTGCCAACTACGTAGAAGCTCTTGAGGCGCTGGGAATAACCCCTGCCCAACGGCCAGAGACGCTTGAGCCGGAACGGTTTTTGGCTTTGGCTAAATTGCTTTCTTTCCACTTTCTCCCTTGACTTGACTCGGAGTTTAGTGTTTACGGAGTTTTCAGTTGCGTACATGGGCGCGTACGGGAATTTCAATGGGTGCGCCTGTCCGCATTGGCGGGTGTTGTGTTGATAGGAATTGCTTTTTGTGTGCAAACCCCCTGTAATAGATTTTTCTGCACACACTGGGCAGATGAAGCAAACAGAGTGACCAATCAATGAGGAGGAAGGACACATGACCAAGGCTGAGCTGGTTGTCAAAATCGCTGAGAAGGCCAATCTGACCAAGGCTAATGCTGAGCGTGCCCTGAACGCGTTCATCGGTGCCGTCGAAGACGTCCTGGTGAAGGAAGGCAAGCTGACCCTCACTGGCTTCGGCACCTTCCAGGTCGAGAAGCGCAAGGCGCGTGTTGGCCGCAACCCCCGCACCGGCAAAGAAATCAAGATTCCGGCCACCAAGGTTGTGAAGTTCCGTCCCGGCAAGCTCCTGAAGGACGCTGTGAAGTAAATTTGGAGGCTTGAAATGCTGCACGGCGAAACTGTCCATAGCCCACTGCCTCAAGATCTTCCCTGGTTCCAGGCCGATCACGCCGTCTTCTTCGGCGTCCTCTACATCGTCCTGTTTGTCATCAGCGTCGGGATGGCCTACTGCATCGCGAAGTCCTGGGCTGATTGCAAATCCGACCACGGTCACGCTGGACACTAGCTTCACGCTGTCGTCCTGAGATGGTATTCCGAACCCGCCTGGGTCTTCCCGGGCGGGTTCTTTTTTGCCCTGTGTTCCCCCTTGCTTTTCCGAGGGGGCTCGGGTAAGACCTTTTTTTTAGATTTTGGCCCAGTGCCCTCAGGGAGGTGATTCATTTGCCCGGTATTCTGTTGGACGATAGTGACAACTTTGAAATCGCCCTGCGCCGTTTCAAAAAGCAGGTCGAAAAGGCCGGCATCCTCTCTGAGCTGAAAAAGCGTCAGCACTACGAGAAGCCAAGCGTTCAGGAAAAAAAGAAGAAGGCGGCCGCCAAGAAGCGCCTTGTCAAGAAGATGCGCAAGTCCAGGATTGATGGATAGGTTCATCTGATGAGCATGAAAGGACGCATCGAGTCCGACTACATTGCGGCCTACAAGGCCAAAGACGCGGTTCAATTGGCTGTCTTGAGGCATCTCAAGACAGCCATCAAGAACCGTGAAGTCGAACTCATGCGTCCTGTTTCCGATGACGACATCCTCGACCTCATCTCCCGCCAGATCAAGCAGCGCCGCGACTCCATCGATCAGTACACCACGCATGGGCGCCCGGAACTCGCCGCCGTTGAGGCCAGCGAGTTGGACGCGCTTGTGCTGTACATGCCACAGCCGCTTGGCGATGCCGAACTCGGCGAGGTTATCGACGCCCTTGTCCGCGAAACCGGCGCCGCCGGCCCCAAGGACATGGGCAAGGTCATGCAAGCCCTCACCGCCGGGTACAAGGGCAGGTATGATGGCAAGAAGGCGAGCGAGGCGGTCCGCGCCCGCCTGACCTCCTGACCCACGTCGTCCTCATGGAATCCAGAACCCTGCATCTGCTGGAGTTCCCGAAGGTTCTTAAGGAACTGTCGGGATTTGCCGTCTCCGAACCCGGAGCCGAAGCCTGCCTTGCCCTGCGTCCGCTGACCGACGCCGCCGAGGTCCGGCAACGCCTGGAGCTGCTGGACCAGGCCCTGCGCTGGGTGCGGGAGTCCTCCTTCCGCTTGTCCGAATTTCCTGATCTCACGTCCATCTTTCCCGTTCTGGACATTCCCCACCGCTTCCTCGACCTGGACGCCCTGGTGGCCCTGCGCGTGACCCTGGAGCAGGCCCGCGTGGCCCGCGAGATGCTGGAGCCCTACGAGCCCCGCGGCTGGGACCTGCTGCGCGAGGCAGTGCTGGGCGCGCCCTGGCCACAGGCCACCTGGTCCGCCGTGCGCCGCTGCATCGACCAGGACGGCAGCCTGAAGGACGAAAGCTCGCCGGGGCTGCTCTCCGTGCGCCAGGAAATCCGCCAGATCCACCAAAAGTGCACCAAGCGCGTGAAGGACTTCGTCCTCACGGAAAACATTTCGCACTACCTGCAGGACGACTACATGACGGTCTCCTCGGACCGGTACGTGCTGCCGCTGCGCGTGAACTTCAAGAACCGCTTCCCCGGCATCATCCACGACTACTCGCAGACCGGCGAGACCTGCTACTTCGAGCCCATGTTCCTGGTGGAGTTGAACAACTCCCTGCAGGAGCTCAAGCGCGAGGAGCGGGCCGAGGAACGCAAGGTGCTGGAATACCTCAGCAGCCTTGTGCGCCAGGAGCGCGAGGGCATCACCGGCTGCTACGAAAGCCTGGTGGAGCTCGACCTGCTCATGGCCAAGGCGCGCCTTGCCGAATCGCTGCGCGGCGTCTCCCTCGACATCGGCTCCGGGCTGCCCGCGCGCCTCATCAACGCCCGCCACCCGCTGCTGGCCCTGCACGAGGCCAAGACCGAGGCCCTGGACATCAAGCTCCAGGAGGGCCAGCGCGCCCTCATCGTCAGCGGCGGCAACGCCGGCGGCAAAACCGTGTGCCTGAAGACCCTGGGCCTCATCTCGCTCATGGCCTTCTCCGGCCTGCCTGTGCCCGTGGCCGAGGGCAGCTCCCTGCCGCTCTGGACTGAGATCTTCGTCATCCTGGGCGACGAGCAGAGCCTGGAAGAGCACGTGAGCACCTTCACGGCGCAGATCCAGTATTTTTCCCGCGTGTGGGACAAGGTCGGCCCGAATACCCTGTTCCTGCTGGACGAGTTTGGCGCGGGCACAGACCCCACCCAGGGCGCCGCCTTGGCCCAGGCTGTCATCGACGGCCTGCTGGAGCGCGGGGCCACGAGCTTCGCCGCCACGCACTTTCCGGCCCTGAAGGCCTACGCCCTGGCCACGCCCAAGGTGCGCGCCGCCAGCGTATTGTTCGACCCCAAGACCAAGCGCCCGTTGTTCAAGCTGGCCTACGACCAGGTGGGCGCGAGCATTGCCTTGGATGTGGCGCGCGAGCACGGCCTGCCGCGCAGCGTGCTCAGCAAGGCAGAGCAGTACCTGCTGCTGGACGGCACGGACACCAGCGCTGTTCTGGACCGCCTGAACACCCTGGCCGTGCGCCGCGAGCAGGAAAACGAGGAGCTGGAAACCGAGCGCGCCGCCCTGCGCAAGAAGCGCGACGGCCTTGAGGCCAAGTTCGAGCGCGAGCGCATCAAGGTGCTGAACGAGGTGCGCGAGCTGGCCCAGGGCGTGCTGCGCGAGTGGAAATCCGA
>JAVBYL010000002.1 GCA_030824035.1 Humidesulfovibrio sp. | reverse complement strand
GCGGTACAGGCCGCGCTCCAGCCAGCCCAGGGCGCGGGCAAGGGGGTGCTTGCGGCCCTCCAGCACGGCGGCCATGTGCTTGCCCAAGGGCCAGGACAAAGCCAGCAAGAGCAGCAGGAAGACCCCAAGCTGCAAAAAGTCGGCGGCGGGTATCATTCGAAGGCCTCCGGATTCAGCAGGGCCACCACGAGGTAGACCAGCAGGGCCAGCACCACGATGCCGGCAAGAATGGTGAGCGCGTTCATGAGCCTATCTCCCGCACGCGGGCCACAAGCCGCACCAGGCCAAGGGTGGCCAGAATCGCCAGCGCGGCCAAGAGCGCGATGGCGGCATCCGAGGGCGTTTTCAATACTTCCAGCATGGTGTGTGCCTCCTCCCGGCCTCTTCCGCCGGGGTTCTTGCATGGAGGTATAGCACCAGAGGAATAAAGGGTGTGTAGGGAAATTGAGGCGGCGTGTAAGGATTGTGTCAAGGCAGAGGCTGGGAGCAGCCTAGCCTCGCCTAAAGGGGGGGGGCGTGAAACCGGTATTAAAATTCGGCCAACGCCAACGAAAAAGGGCCCTCCGGTGACGGAAGGCCCTTGATCTTGTGAAGTGGTGGAGCTGGAGGGAATTGAACCCACGGCCTCTTGAATGCCATGCAAGCAGGGTGCCGTGCATGCCCTGAAATCATTGTTGAAAATTATGCCTGCACTACAAAAAAACGACCTTTCCGGGACTTTTGTAGTGCGGATTTGTAGTGCAAAGGGGGGCGCTCAACGTGCTTCCTGAGCGGCATACTCCATCCTAAGTCGACGCATGTGGCCGCCCTTCATGCCGGGAAACAGGGAGCCGGCACCATGTTGTCCATGCTTTGAGACGCCTCCTATTTCAGCACCAAATTCTCGCCATCCCTCTCAATATCGGCAGCCAGCGCCAGCAGAGTCACGCCCTTCTGCATGTGCGCGCGGACATTCTGCGTCACGCGTCTGAAGCCCAGGAGGCGGGCAGTTTCCTGCTCAAGGACATCCCGCGAGGCTGAGATGTGCTGACGGAGCACGTGGCGGGCGGCGTTGGCGATTTCCTCGGGTGGCATCTCGCCGGGGTCGCGCTGGCTCTCCTCGCTGCCTCCCGGAATCCTGAATCCCGTGTAGACATCAGGCGGGGTCTGCCTCTCCCAAAGGAACGTCTCGTCCTTGCCGCGGCGAACCAGGACATCGCTCGTATTCTTGGCCACTCCGAGCACCCGCTCCTTGCACTTCTCCGTCGCCTTGGTGAAACCCCAGCGCGCGGCGACACGCCGCGTAAGCAGCGTCAGGCTCATGGGCGCCTCGCGCTCCATGACCTCCAGCAGGGCCTGCCGAATCTGCGGCGTGCTCTGGGGCTGATAGTATTCCTCCTGGGTTCCGAAGACGAGGGGCGCAAAGCTGGGCCTGTATTTCTCCAGATTTTCGTCCGGCGTCGGCCTCGCGGCCTGTCCCGCGGCCGGAGCGCTGGCGAACTGCTGCTCACAGGCCTCGGGCGCAACAAAGGCAGGGGGAGGACACGCCTCAGGCTCTTTCTGCTTTTCCGCCCGGCGGAGCAGCGCCTCCTCGATGGCGGCCTCCACTTTGGTCAGGGCGGCCTGCGCATTCTGCCACCAGTCCGTAGACCAGATGCGGGCTATCTCCCAGCCCAGCCCGCGCAGCACCATCTCCCGCAATCTGTCGCGGTCGCGGGCGTTGCGCGAGCGGTGGTAGTTGGCCCCATCGCACTCGATGCCCAGGAGATAGCGGCCCGGGCACTCCGGGTCCACCACGGCCAGGTCGATGCGGTAGCCGGAACAGCCCACCTGGGCATGCACGGTGTGCCCCTTGGCCCGCAGAGTTTCGCAAACCTGCTGCTCAAAGGGCGAGTCGAAGTCCGCCGAGGGGTCGCGGGCAATGGCCTCGCGAATGGCCGCCATGCCGCGCTCCGCATATTCCATGTAGCATTTCAGGTCCTGCACGCCCCTGGCCCGTGTGCGCGCCAGGTCGATCTGCTCCGGCTTGAGGGAGGAGAACAGGACCACTTCCTTTCTCGCGCGGGTCACCGCCACGTTGAGACGCCGCTCGCCGCCGTCGCGGTTGAGCGGGCCGAAGCTCATGCTCACCTTGCCTGCGGCGTCCGGCCCATAGCCCACGGAGAAGAAAATGGCGTCGCGCTCGTCGCCCTGGACGTTCTCCAGGTTCTTTATGAACACCCGATCCGGATTCTCGGGGTCGAAGAAGCGTTCAATCTCCGGATAATTCCGGCGCTCCGCCTCCAAAAGGTCGGCGATAAGGTCGCGCTGCGCCTGGCTGAAGGTCACCACGCCGATGCTCACCGCGGAAAGCACAGGGTCAAGCAGGCGCCGGACCATCTCGCCCACCAGCGCTTCGGCCTCAATGCGGTTGGTGCGGGACTTGGACTTGTCGTAGACTCCCGGAACGTAGCGGAAGCTCACGCCCTGCTCCAGGTGCGGAGAGGGGAACGTCAGCAGGCTGTTGTCGTAGTAGTGGTGGTTGCTGAAGGCGATGAGCCCCTCGTTGCGGCTGCGGTAGTGCCAGCGCAGGTGCAATTGCGGCAATCTGGCCGCAAGGCACTCGTCCAGGATACTCTCCTGGTCCGCCACGATATCTTCATCCATGTCGCTCTCGTCGTCCTCGCGCTGGAAGAAGCTCGTGGGCGGCAGCTGCTTGGGGTCGCCCACGATGATGGCCTGCCGCCCGCGTGCGATGGCGCCCACGGCGTCCCACACGGGAATCTGCGAGGCCTCGTCAAAAACCACGAGGTCGAAGGGGGTCTGCCCGGCGTCCATGTACTGGGCGATGGACATGGGACTCATGAGCAGGCAGGGCTTGAGCCGGGGCAGGAGGTTGGGAATCTTCTGCACCAGGGCGCGGATGGACATGTGGCTGCGCTGCCGCCGAAGCTGTCCGCTCAGGACGCCCATCTCGGACTCGCTGTTGGCCGCAGCCCCGGCGATGGGCACACGGGCGGACAGGCGTGCATGGATTTCGGCCTGCGTGAGCTTGGTGTAGCGCTCGTCCGTGTCGCGGAACTGCCGGATCTTGTCCTCGAAGCCGGCGCTGAAGAAATTGCGCAGCACTGGCTCGGCGTGGACGACGCTTTCCACCCACCACTGGTAGTAGCCGCGCTGGAACACGGGCTCGGCCTGTTCGGGCGTGATGCGCCCCTGCTCCAAGGCCAGCACCAGTGGCTTCAGGCCGATGTCCAGGGCCTCGTGGCGGGCTTTGCGCCACTGACACCAGAGGCGGAACTTGCCCAGGTGCTCGGTCAGCAATGCGGCCCGGCTGACGATGCGCTCCAGGGGCAACGCCTCGCCCGAGGCGGCGGCGGGGGAGACGCCTTTGCCGAAGCCCAGCAGTCCGTCCAGACGCTCCACGGCCTGGCGGAAGCCCTTGCGGGCGGCAGAGTAAGCTTCGACGCCAACGCAGAGGCGGTCGTGGTCGTTCCACAGCGTGGCGGCCCAGATGCGCTGGATGTCTGCGACGCCGCGCCCGGACAGGTTGGCGGCCTTGACGGCCTTGGCCCGAAGTGCTGTCGCCCGCGTCGCGAGAACCTCCAGCTCCGCGTCCGTGATCTGGCCCTCGGCCCAGGCAGAGCCAAGGAGGCGGGCGCCGGCATCGGACACGGCCTTCCACTGGCTTTCCAACTCGCGCAGTTCGCGGGCCCGGGCAAGGGTGGGCTCAAAGCGATTCGGGGCTGGCGCTTGTCCGTTTTTGGTCACGGGACGTAGTATTTTGGCGATGGCCCTGTTCTTGAACCAGCGCCCCAAGCCCCAGCTAGACTTGGCGGCCAGTTGCAGGGCGTCCAGGGCGTCCAGGTCCAGTTCAATGAGTTCCGGCGTGAACCCCTCGCTGAGGAACCCCCACAAAGCCTTGCGGCGGCGGCTCTTGCGCACCAACTCGTCGATCTCCGTGCGCATCGTGGGCCAATCGGCGGCCTCAAGCAAGGGCGCTGGCGGACGCGGCTGCGCCGTCAGGCTCTGGCCCAGCTCTTCGTATTCGTCAAGGCGGGCGGGCTGGAGCTGCCCGATGCCGAGCAGCGGCAGCAGCGCATTCGCCGAACGCTCAAGCTCTCCCGCAACCTCGGGAACATTCTCCAGGGCTTCTTGGACCTCCCGCTGCACCACCGGGCTCCAATCTTCGCAGGCGACGCCCTCCCAGGGATGCCCGGCGGGAGTCCCGATGGCCCCTGCGGTGAGGGCCAATTGCCGGGATGCCTGATTCAGGCGCTCAAGAAGGGGCTGGTCGATGGCCTCCGGCGAGGGCCAGGACAGGGCCACATGCAGCACGTCCGTGAGTCCGATGAGCTTGGACAGGCCCTGGAAGGCGGTTTCGCCGGAGCCCTGGACCTTGTGCAGGGCCTGAACGTACTCGTTCAGCTCCGCGCGCCGGGCGGCCAGACGCTCGGCTTCGCGCCGCCAGTGCTCGGAATCAAAGGTGGACGGCCCGGTGAGGGACTGGCCGAGCTGCTTGATGACCTCCTGCTTGTTGCTCTTGTTCGAGTGTAGTTCCAGGCAGAATTGCCCCAGCCCGCACTGGGCCAGACGGTCGCGTACCACAGTGAGCGCGGCCATCTTCTCCGAGACGAAGAGCACGGATTTCCCGCAGGCCAGGCAGTGGGCAATGAGGTTGGTGATGGTCTGCGACTTGCCCGTGCCCGGGGGACCATGCAGCACGTAGCTTTTGCCTTCCGCAGCGGCGTATACGGCCGCAAGCTGCGAGGAGTCGGTCAGCACCGGGCAGAAGGTTTCCGTGGGCGAGTGGGAATGGTCCAGCCGATCGGCGTCGGGGAAGCCCCCGGAGTCCGGGAAGGGCAGGTCCGGCGTGTTGACCAGGTGGGACACGATGGGATTTTTGAGCAGTTCCTCGGTGCGCTCCTCAAGGTCCCGCCACATGAGGAACTTGGCGAAGGAGAAGAAGCCCAGGCAGGCGTTCTCCACAATCTCCCAGCGGTCGATCTTCTTCACCGCCTCGCGAAAGGTGCCCAGGATGAACGGCATGTCAACGCCGTGGTCGTCCTGGGGCACGGGGTCCATGCTGGGCAGGGAAAGCTGGAAATCCTTGGACAGAAGCTCCAACAGGGTGGTGTTGATGCGCGCCTCGTCGTCGCGTTTGCGCAGGCGGAAGCCCTCCAGGGCCGAACCACGCGAGACCTCCACGGGCACGAGGATGAGCGGCGCGAGCAGGCGCTTCTGGCTGGCCGGCGTCTCGTACCAGGCCAGAAAGCCCAGGGCGAGGTACAGGGTGCTGGCCCCGCCTTCCTCCATTTGCAGGGTGGCTTCCCGGTAAATCTCCAGCATCTGGCGCGACAGCCTGTCGCGTCCGGCCTCGGCGCGTAGGCGCCTGGCCTTGAACTCCTCCTGAAGCACCACCTTGCGGGCATCGTCGCCCGTCCTGCGGCGGAACACCTCGGCGCTGCGCGGGTCGTCCTCGGCGAACTCGCTCGGGTTGGCCAAGACCTCGAACTTGTCGCCATCGGCCAGCGCGTCCTCAAGGCTGGAGATGTCCGGGCAGAGGATTTGCACGGCCTTGTTGGTGAACTTGAAGTTCAGCAGTTTGTTGCGCAGGGAAAGGTCGAGCAGCTTGCGCTTCCAGCGGTCCAGACGCGTGGCCGGGGTCTCGGGCTGCTCCTCAGGCTGAGCGTCGGGCCGCACCGCCCCTTCCACCAACGAGAGGTCCGGGGGCAAAGCCGCCCCGTCTGCCGCCTGCCCGGAACTTGGGCGCTCCGCCCCGCCAAGCGTTCCCCGCAGGGGCAGAGGGCGGATGGCGGCCTTGCGGCACCTTGCCACGTCCACCACGCAGACGAAGTCCTGCTCGCTCTCAAGTTTGGCCTTGCCCAACTGCACAGCGAGATTGAAGTCGTTGGGCGGCGCGGAAGTGAGCGTTGTTGCCTCCACAAGGCAGATTTCCGCCAGCTCGGCGCGTTTGCGGAGTCGCAGCACGTCATCACCCACCACATCGGGGAAGGTCTCCTCCACCAGCCAGAACCCGGCGAAGGCGTGCCCCTTGGTGAAGACCACGAGGGGATGGAGCCCGGCCTGTTCGAAACAGGAGGCCAGGAACAGAGCCAGGTCCAGGCAGGTGCCCAGGCCGTTCTCCAAGATGCGCTCGGCCAGGCGCACCTTCTGCCCGGCCTGCTCGAAGCTGGCCGGCGGCGATATGTATTTGAGTCCACGGCGGCGGATGGCCTCGTAGATGGCTGCGCCCTGCCGGAGCGCGTCCTGCTTCTTTTTCGTCTGGTAGGCGCAGAGCGAGGCGCCGCGCTCCCAGCCGGAAAGAATGCCTGCGGCGGCGGCCAGGATGCCCTCCACCACCGGGTGATTCGGGGTGACGAAGGCCGCCAGCACCTCGGGCAGGGAGCGCAGGCCGCTCCACTCGTCGTAGGCCAGCACGTCGATGCGCGCCGTTTCTTGCTTCAGCTCCTGGCCGGAGGCGCTGACAGACACAGTGATGGTCCCGGCCACGCGCTCGGTGAGTTCCGCCAGGAACTTGGGCGAAAGCTGCAAGGGCACATGGCCGAAGGCATACGAGGCACCCGGCTCCAGGCTGGTGACGCGCCCCTCCCACGTGCTTGCGAAGTCAGGCTCGACCTCAACGCGGACCAGCACATCCTTCAGGCACTCACCGCCGGAATTGGCCAGGCGAAGCTGCTTGATGACCGGGACGTCATTCTGCTGGAGGGCATAGTTGACCGTGGGGTCGTGGATGAGTTCAAGGTCAAGCGCTTCCGGCATGGCGAGGCTCCTGTGTGATTCGATAACGAAACGACTACGTACATGGCTCAATCCCCGCAAGATGTCTAGCGGCGCGAAGAAAATGTATACCTTGGACACCTTTGCATGGCATGGCAAAAGCCTGTATGGCCCAACGAATGGCTTGTCTGGCGCTTCAGTCAAGGGCAGGCAATGCACGGAGGGGTTGACGTTATGCTGCTTGAGGCTGGCTTAGGCGCTGTTGTCGGGAAATTGCTGGACGGTGTACTCCAGCCGCTCATTGCAGGCCATGAAAAGAATCGTGTCGAGGCAGCCTCCCAAGCTGCGTTGCGACGCGCTGTCGCGGCATTTTCCAGACGCTATCCAGGGTTGACCACCACGGGTGCTGATGAAAAATTCCATGAGCGCATCGTAGGCGTAGCCATGTTGAAGTTCCTCGCGCCAAGTCAGGCCCCTGACTCGGGGAAATTGGCCGAGGCCTACCATACACAAAATCCGCATGTGACGGTCCGGGAAGCGGCTGCCGCGTTCGACTGGCTCCTTCAGGAGATCCACGGTGAGTTGGCGAAAGAGCCGGAGCTAGCAGCTTTAGTGCATCTGCAACATGGTGCCGCAACCTTACGGAACACGGAGGCTCTTCTCCCTTTTGCGGAAGGCACATATGGCGCGGTCCATGAAATCAAGCGGATGCTTGAGCGGCCACTCTTCTCGTTAGATAGTCTGCCGCGCATCCGGGAGGTATTCGGACGCAAATCCGCAGCGTTGCTCGAATGGCCGCAGTCCCTCTGCACCGGGGACTGGATTGAGCGCCCGGAGCAGCAAAAGTTGCGAGACCTCCTCACGGATGAGACAACCCGCCTCGTATTGTTGCTTGGCCCTGCCGGCTGCGGAAAATCCGCGCTCATGGCACGTCTCGCTACCGGCCTGCGGTCGCTGGGGACGACCTTCCTCGCCCTCAAGGCAGACACCTTATCACGGGAAGTCGGCACGTTGGCCGCTTTGCAGGCTGACCTGGAAATGCCGGAGCCCTTGGTTGCTTGCCTCGAACGGCTGGCGGATGAAGGGCCTGTCGTCCTGTTTGTGGATCAGCTGGACGCCTTGTGCGAACTGATGGTGACCCGGCATTCGGAGCGACTGTCCGTGTTGCTCAATGTCATCCGCGAAGTTTTTTTTCTGCGCCACCGCAATCTCAAGGTCATCGTCTCCACGCGCACCTTCGAGGCCAAGCACGACAGGCGGCTGCGCGACCTCATCGACCTGGCCAAGCGCGAGGAATCCCGCGAGGCAGTGGCCCGAGTTGAGCTGGGCGAAGTGTCATGGGAAGCTGTCGAAGTCATCCTCACCCAGAATGAGGTGGCGGCACAAGGCTGGCCTGCAGAGCTTCGGCGCATGCTCACTACCCCGCAGCACTTGGACGTTTTCCTCAACTTCCTGAAGGATGAGCAGGACGTCTCTGCGTTG
>JAVBYL010000332.1 GCA_030824035.1 Humidesulfovibrio sp. | reverse complement strand
CCGCCACGTGAGCGACGACCTGGGCCTGCCCTTCCTGAAGATCGAAACGGACTACACCGAGTCCGATGTGGAGCAGCTGCGCACCCGCATCGAGGCGTTCCTGGAACTGCAAGCGAACTGAGGCCGGGGGGGCGTTTGCGCCTCGCGGCCCGTGCTGCGTAAAAAAGGGGGTTGGTCGTTGGACCAGCCCCCATCGTTTTGTTCCGGGGCCAGCAGGCTCCGAGTATGCGGGTTCCGTTTTAATTCCGGGGCGTTACCGTGATAACCGCCCAGAGCCGGACGGCTGGTGAACAACGCCTTGCCGCTGGGCGCCTAGAGGTTGCTCCACGGGTGCTCGGCCAGGGGCTTGAAGCCCTGCTCCTTGGCCTGGATGGCCAGGGGCAGCATGGTGAGCGCTGCGATGTCCGGGTCCGGGGTATCGGCCAGCTCGCCGGTGTCCAGGCACAGGAGGAAGCTCTTGCAGCGTTTGCAGGCGTCGGCGCGCTCGTGTTGGCGGGCCGGGTCGCGCAGTACCACCAGTTCGTCCGGCTCCTCGCAGCCGCAGCCCGGGCAGGATACGCGCTTGTGGGTCCACTCCGTGGCGCAGCAGGCGCAGCGCAGGAAGCGCCTTCCGCCGTGGGCCTGGATGAACGCGTCGTCCTCGTTCACGCGCCGGAGTGCGCTCATGTTCGGCGCGCCGCCGCACACCGGGCAGCAGGTTTGCCGCCAGGGCAGCTCCCGCACCAGGGCCAGCAGGTCCTGGGCCTGGCGCTCCACAAAGGGGCGCACCAGCTCCGCCGCGGCAAAGGCCAGGGTCTCGGAGCTGACGCCGGGCACCTCGGGCTGCCTTTCGCCAAAGCCAGTGGCGGCCAAATCCTGGGGCGAAAGCGCGCCGGATTTGATGGCCTTGCCAAGGGCCGAGAACTCCTTGGCCAGGGCCGGGAAAGATTTCGCCATCACCGGCAGCAGCGTGCGCGCGGCCGCTGGCAGTTGGGCGCTCATGTCCTCAAAGCCGCCGCCCACCTGGGTATGGGCCAGCACAAAGGCCCCCTGGGTGAAGCGGTCGGGGTCCACGGTGATGGCCGGGCCGGTCCAGCCGGGTGCGGCTTGGCGCAGGCGTGCCTGCTCCGCAAGGAGCGGTCCGAAAGCCTCCAGCAGCGGCGACAGGGCCGGGAGTTCCGTCAGGGCGCGGGCCAGCGCTGTTTCTATGCCGCGCAGGGCGGAGGTGGCTTCGGGGGTGGCGGTCTGCATGTGCTGCTCCTTGAAAGGGTCAAACGTTGGGCGGGGCCGCCCGGCTCTGGAGAAACCGGGCGACCCCGCTGTGATTGAGGGATGCTGCGTTCCCGTTATCCCTGCATCTGCTTGGTGGCCTTGCGCAGCGGGGCGAAGACGCCAGCCAGCATTTCCTTGCGGGTCATGCCGGGGGCGCCCTTCATCGCGTCGGAGGCATCGGCCACGGCGAACTTGTGGTACTTTTTCGGGTCATCCGCCACAAGGTAGATGACCGAGACGTTTTCCATGTCGCAAAGCTGGGCCTTGGGGAACTCCTTCTGCACAGCCACCAGGCGCGTGGCGGCGAGCTTGAGCATGTCCGCCCGCTCGCCGAAGCTCATGGCTCCCATGGCGCAGCTCTTCACGCACATGGGCAGCAGGTTGGCGCGCACCCGGTCGATGCACATGTCGCACTTGACGATGCGCTTGGTCTTGGGGTCCTTGCGCGGGATGTCGTACGGGCAGGAGGACTTGATGGTCTCGAAGTCTTCCTTGGCCGTCTTCTCGGTGTAGATCACCGCTCCGGTGGCCTCATCCTGAATGATGGAGCCCTCGATGGACGCGCCGGATTTGCAGGGCGCATCGATGCAGTGGCGGCAGGCGTCGGGGAAGAAGTTCCACTTCACGGTGCCGTCGGCTTCCATGTGCTCGGCAAAGCGCACGAGCTTGAAGTTGTACGGACCGAGGTCCGGCGGGTTCTGGTGTGTGCCGCGCTGTTTGGTGGCCACGGGCGGAAGATCCTTCCACTCCTTGCAGCCCACCTGGCAGCCCCGGCAAGCGGTGCAGCGCGTGGTGTCTATGAGTATTGCCTTAGGCATGGTTCAGCTCCTTGCTTCTTTCAGGCGGGCGCCGTTTTTCCAGGCGCCCGCCCGGTTGCGACAGCGTTGTGCGGCTAGAGTTCCGTGGCCTTGGCGATCTTCTTCAGATTCACCAGGCAGGCCTTGTACTCGGGGATGGTCGTGTTCGGATCACCCACCGAGGTCGTCAGCCTGTTCACGGCATCGCCGCATTTGGGCTTGGTCCAGCCGAAGGCGAAGGGCATGCCCACCAGGTGCACGGTCTTGCCCATGATCTGGAAGGGCTTGATGCGCACCGTGACCATGGCCACGGCCTCGCACTTGCCGCGCAGGCTCTCCACCACGACGAAGTCGCCGTTCTTGATGCCTTTTTCCGCCGCCAGCTGCGGGCTCATCTCCACATACTGCTGCGGTTCGGCCTCAAGCAGGGCCGGGCCGTTGCGCGTCTCGGAGCCGGAGCACCAGTGCTCGGTCATGCAGTAGGTCGTCAGCACGATGGGGAAGCGCGGGTCGCCGTTGGCGCACAGCACGTCCATCTCCGTGGTGGCTTTCTTCATGCACGGGTTGCTCATCTGCGCGGAGAACGGGTTCGTGGTCAGCGGGGTTTCCGCCGGTTCGTAGTGCTCGGGGAAGGGGCCGTCCTCGCGGCCGGGGCCGTACAGCTGGCCGTGGCCCTCGGTGCACATGATGAACGGGTACTTGCCGCCCTTCATGGCCATTGGCGGCGCCGGGCCGTCGGGCACGTCGCCCACCCACTTGCCGTCCTGCCAGGCGATGACCGCCTTCTCAGGATTGTACGGATTGCCGTTCATGTCCACGCTGGCGCGGTTATACAGCACCCTGCGGTTCATGGGCCAGGCCCAGGCGAACTTCGGGTACAGGTGGATCTTGGCCTGCATGGGGGTCTGGGTCAGGTCGCGGCGCTTGGCCAGGTTGCCCTCGGCGTCCGTGTAGCCGCCGCAGTACACCCAGCACAGGCTGGAGGTGCTGCCGTCGGTTTGCAGATTGGCGAAGCCGGGAACCAGCTGGCCCTTTTTGTACTGCTTGTCGCCGATCTTGGTGTCGCGGGTGAAGTAGCCGTTGATGCGGCGGGTCACTTCCTCGGCGTTGAACTTCTCCAGCATCTGGTGCTTGAGCACCTGGTCGGGCAGTGCGCCGCCTTCCTTGACGTACAGGGCGCGCACGCGGTTCATGATCTCGGTGAACATGTCGCCCATGCTGCGGGCCTGTCCGATGGGATCGATGGCCTTGTAGTGCCACATGTGCCAGCGGCCGGAGTTGGAGATGGTGCCTTCCTTCTCCGCGCGGTAGGCGCTGGGCAGCAGGAAGATCTCCGTCTTGCACTTCTTGGGGTCTGCGCCGGGGCGCTTGAAGTTGTCGGTGCTCTCGTTGTGGAACACCTCGCCCACCACCAGCCAGTCGAGCTTGTCCCAGGCCTTGCGGACCTTGTTGGAGTTGGGGAAGCTCTGGCAGGGGTTGTGGCCGAAGAGGAATCCGCCCTTGATCTTGCCCTGGTACATGCGGTCGAAGATGAACAGGTGCGAGCAGTCCATGCCGGGGTCGAGCTTGGGCACGAGGTTGTAGCAGAACCCGTTCTCCGCGCTGGCGTTATCGCCAAACCAGCCCTTGAGCAGGCTGACGATGTACTTGGGCCGGTTGCTCCACCAGTTCACGCTCATGGGGTCGACCGTCACCGGGGTGTTGGCTTTCTGGTATTCTTCCAGCGTTTTCCAGGTGGAGATGGGCACATTGTGGTAGCCGGGCATGTAGCCGTACAGCAGGGCGTGGTCGGTGCTGCCCTGCACGTTGGGCTCGCCGCGCAGGGCGTTGATGCCGCCGCCCGCCACGCCGAAGTTGCCCAGGAGCAGCTGGATGATGCCGGCCAGGCGGATGTTCTGCACGCCCACGGTGTGCTGGGTCCAGCCCAGGGCGTACAGCATGGTGCCGGCCTTGTTGGGCTTGCCGGTGGCGGCGAAGGAGTCGTACACCTTCAGCAGGTTTTCTTTGGAAACGCCGGTCACCTGGCTCACGAGGTCCAGGTTGTAGCGCTCGTAGTGCGCCTTGAGCAGGTTGATGGCGCAACGGGGATGCTGCAGCGTCTTGTCGCGCTTGACCATGCCCTTTTCGTCTTTCTCAAAGGCCCAGGCGGCCTTGTCGTACTTCTTCTTGGCGGCGTCGAAACCGGAGAACAGGCCGTCCTTGAAGGTGTACTTCTCGCCCACCAGGAAGCTGGCGTTGGTGTAGTTCAGCACATACTCGGAGAAGAAGAGCTTCTTTTCCAGGATGTACTTGCACATGCCGCCCAGGAAGGCGATGTCCGTGCCGCTGCGCAGGGGCACATGGTAGTTGCTGCGGGCGGAAGTGCGCGAGAATTTGGGGTCGACGTGGATGACCGTCGCTCCCGCCTCCTTGGCCTTCAGCACCCAGCGGAAGGAAATGGGATGGTGTTCAGCAGCGTTGCTGCCCATGATGAGCACCGCATCGGCATTGGCGATGTCGGTGTAATGCTGTGTCATCGCTCCGCGTCCAACCGACTCTGCCAGAGCCGGTACCGTGGGGCTGTGTCAAACTCGGGCCTGGTGGTCCATGTGGACGATACCCAGGCTGCGTAAGGATTGGTGAGCGACGGAGCACTCTTCGTTGGACATCTGGGAGGAACCCAGGGAGAAGACGCTCTCCAGGCGGTTGACCTCAAGACCGGCCTCGTTTTTCAGAACAAAGTCCTTGTCGCGCTGGTCCTTCACCTTGCGCGCGATCTTGTCGAGCATCCAGTCCCAGTCCTTCTCCACCCACTTGGCACTGCCGGGGGCGCGGTACTTGGGCTTGGTGATTCGGTTCGGGCTGACGTGCAGGGAGCGCAGGGCCGCGCCCTTGGCGCACAGGCCGCCCGCGCTGATGGGGTAGTCCGGGTCGCCCTCGATGTTGATGATCTTGCCGTCCTTGACGTGGACCAGCGTGTTGCAGCCGCAGGAACAGAACGGACAGATGGAGATGGACTCCTTGCTGCCCTCGATCTTGAGCCCGGCGGCATACGCCTGCGCCGGACCAAGGTCGATCCCCAGTTTAGACAGCCCCAGGCAGGCTGTGCCAGCCCCGAGCAGTTTGATGAACCCTCGCCGTGATACGCTCATGCATCCTCCTTATGTCATCCGGTCGGGCCTCGACCAAGTGGGCGAAACCCTGGCCCTTTGCGGACCTGATTATGTCATTCATGACATATTGGGAGGTTTGCGTCAAACTTTATCCAATTATTTTCATATGTTTTGTGTAGCACATGAATCCCGGAGCAGGATGGCGGAGCGTTTTTTCAGCTCCTGGAAGCTCACGCAATGGAAGGGGAAATGGGCGTTGGCCCTGGCCACGGCGTGGCGCTCCACATCGGCGAACCACAGCCGGAAGGCCTCGGCCAGGTCGTGTCCTTCCGGGGTCAGGCGGCAGCCGCTCTTGTTGCCGCCCACCTTCTCCACCAGGGAGACGCCGAGGGCTTCCTCCGAGGCCTTGAGCTTGCCCCAGGCCGCGCGGTAGCTCATGCCGAGCTCCTCCGCCGCGGCCTTCAGGGAGCCGCAGGTTTCGATGCGCTCCAAAAGCTGCAGACGGCCCAGGCCGAAGAGCGTGGAACCGCTGCTCTCCATCCACAGATGCAGGCGTATGGTGGCCCGCTGCGCTGCGCTGTGCTCGGTCATGGTCGCTTGCCCTCCGTGCGGCCTAGTGGCCAAAGGGACATTTGGGGAAGGTGCAGGCCTTGCACTCCATGCACATGCCGCCGTGGCCCATGCGCGCCAGATCGTTCCTGGTCACCTCCAGCCCGGCCAGCACCCGTGGCAGCACAAGGTCCAGGCTGGTGGTTTGGAAAAACAGGGCGCAGGCGGGCACGCCGATGAGCCGGGCCTGAGCGCCGTTTTCCCGCGCAATGCGGCCCAGCAGCAGCATGGTGCCGGGCAACAGCGGCGCTCCGTACAGCAGGTCCGTGGCTCCCGCCTCGGCCAAGCCGCGCCTGGTCACGTCGTCCGGGTCCACGCTCATGCCCGCGGTGGTGATGATGATCTCGCTGCCCGCATCCAGCAGGGCCAGCACGCCGTCGCGGATCTGCGCGGCGTCGTCCGGGGCGAAGATGGTGCGGGTGATGCTGGCGCCCAGGGCCAGGGCCTTGCGCGTTATCACCGGCTTGAATTTGTCCTCGATGAGCCCCTGGAACACCTCCGTGCCGGTGACCAGGATGCCGATGCGGGCGGGCTTGAGAGGCACCACGCGCACCATCGGGCCGCCCATGGTATCCCCCATCGGATCGTTGTCCAGCAGGCGCAGGGCCTTGCTGAACAGCTCCCGGCGCAGGTGCAGGGGAATGGCTCGGGTTCCGGCCACGCGCATGCCGCGCTTGACTAGGCTGCCGTCGCGCCGCGTGGCGGCCATGATGTCCGGAATGAGGTTGAAGGCCTCCAGCCGGTCGCGGTCCACCACCAGCAGGCCGTCCACCTGGGCCTCCAGGTTCACCTTGCCCTCCCGCGCAGGGAGGATGGGCAGGGTTCCGGGCCCGCTGAGGGCCTGGGCAAAGGCCTGGGCGGCCTCGTCCTCGTGCACCCAGCCGCTCAGGTCCTGGCCGTCGTCCACGTAAATGTTGTGGCGCCCCATGCGCTGCAGGCGGCACACGTCGCCGGGCCCCACAATCTGCCCGCGCACGAAGGCGGCGTCCTTGCTCACTCCGGGCTCAATGCGCGTCATGTCGTGGGCCAGGCGCTCGCCGACGGCCTGCTGCACCGGCACAAGGCGCAGGCGCGGCCCGCCGCCAAAGGGCTCCCTCGCCTGCCCCTCGGTATTGTCGGCACCATCGGCACTGTCGGCAAAGGGCGATTCGCCCCGGCAGGGGCGGCAGAGCTTGCCGTGGGAGGCGGGGTAGGCATCGCCGCAGAGCGGGCACAGGGCTATGGCGCCCTTGCTGCGCTTTTCCAGGTGCTCCGGGCGCACCTGAATGGCCGTGATGGTGCACACGGAAGCCCCGGCCACGCGGATTTCCTCCATGAGCGCCGGGGTGTCCTGGTCCTTCTTGGGCTTGAGCTTGAGCAGCCAGCAGCGGAGGTTCGGGTAGGCGGTCAGGCGCTCCGGGGCCAGGCGCACGCGCACGCCCTCGCCGGTGTGCTTGTTGAACAGGCTGACGGCATAGATGCCGAAGTTGCGCACCTTGAGCCAGCCGTTGCCGATGGTGCAGGGGGTCAGCATCTGCACGGCGTCGGGCAGGCACCAGCTGGTTTCGGAGATGGCGTCGAACAACACCCCCTCGGGCAGGGCGTCCTTGGCGGCCTCCACCATGAAGCAGCCGAGCACCACGCCGGGGGCCGCATACCCGTGGAAGCCGCGCACGCGTTCGAGCAAACGCTCGTATTGCTCCACGCTGACCTGCCGGGTATCAATATCTGACACGTGCGATGACTGTATGTTCACGGAGTTGCTCCAAACATTTTCCCTTGCCCTGCAAGGATTAGGAAGCGGTATGTATGTCATTTCTGGCATAGTCGCTTATGGGTGCCAGGGGCAACAAAGTCAAACCATGCCCCATTGCGCATGATTTGGCACAAGGCTGCGCCGGGGGCGCAAGAGACGGCGCGAGAGACGTCGCGAGGGTGAGGGCCGTGAGGGCGGCAAGCGGCGCATGGAATGGAACGCGGGCGATGCCGCGCGGAGGGAAGCCGCCCCGCCAACGCGCAGGCGCAAAAAAGCCCAGGAGTCATTGCGGTCCTGGGCGTGTTTGCTGAGCGGTGCGGGCTGCCCGCTAGTGTGGCGGGCCCGCCGGGGGGTAGGGCTGGGAGAACGAGGCCACCATGGCGCGAACGGCCATGATGGCGCGCTCCCTCGTCTGGGGGAGGCTGTCGTCGTTGCCGCCGGGGCCTTCCCCGGCCCACAGCACGTTGCCGGTCTTCACGTCCATTACGCTCATGCCATACTGGTGGGAGCGGTCCACATCCGTGGCGGTGACCAGCGCCACAAAGCGCAGGCCCTTCTGTTCAGCCTTGTCCAGGGCCGTGGCGATGTCCGGCCCCAGGTCCACGGCCTCGTACCCGGCGAAGATGAACTCCAGGCTGGCGTCGTTGGATATCTGGCCATACACGCCGATGCGGCCGATGGGGAAGCTGTCGGTGACGTAGTCCATGTC
>JAVBYL010000119.1 GCA_030824035.1 Humidesulfovibrio sp. | reverse complement strand
GCCACGCCAGCCGTCCCGGCGCAGGTAGGCTGCAAGGTCGCCAAACCCGCACCCCACGTCGAGGAGGCTGTCCGTGTTGGAGAAGCCTTCGATTTGGCGCAGGATTTCAAAGTGCAGGAGCTGTCTGCCTGGGTGTTTGTGCGACCAGTCCACACCTGCTTCGGTTGCCCCATGTTCGGCAATGCTTTCCTTGCGCATGGCAATGAGCCTCTGCTTGTCCATCTCGTTCATGCGCACTCCGTTTGGTGGGGGCCATTGGTGGGGCTTAGTCTATGGAAGGGAAGGACATAGAACCAGGGAGGCTGGCTGCCCATGATCTGTTCCTGTGTCATGCCCAGCAGAGCCCTGCCCTTGGCATAGAGCTTGGTGTGGTAAAGGTAGCGCCCTTCGCGCGTGCCCCATTTGTTTTTAAAGTTGTACACTCCGCCAATATTTCTGCCACTCCCTCCCCAGTTCCAGCGGTGACAGCCAGAGCGGGCAGCGTCCTTCATGGCCGAGAAGATGGTGAGCGCCATGGCCTGGGTGGTGCGCCGCTCTGGCAATATGGCAGGAACGAAATACTCCGCAGTGCCATTCCCAAAAAGTACCAGCAGCGCAGCAATGCATTCGCCATCAACCGTGGCACGGTAGCATTTCCAGTCTACACCCGGCAGCATCGCGGTGCCCAAGGCATCGTAGAAAGATTGAGGTTTGGGCGGCCCCCCAACGCTGGCCATGCTCTCCCCGTGCACCCTGGAAAGAAAGTCCAAATCCCCCTTGTCCACGGTGGGCTCCACCCGAACGCCAGCCCGCTGGGCCCGGCGAATGTCGTTCCTGCGGATGCTATGAAAGCTGCTCATGAGCTTGTCCTCCAGCTGGACATCCGGGCTGGGGAGTGGGGTGATGAGGGAAATGCGCTCGTCTTGCAGGTCGCTATCGAAGAGGTCGGCGAAAAGCTCCTCATGCCGCTCGAAGGGGCTGGCGATGACAGTGGCGGCGGCGCAGCCTGATTCTTGGGCAAAGGCATCCATGCTCTTTAGCAGAAATAGCTTAACTTTTGGGTCGTCATTTTTGGCCAATGCTCCGCCGTGACTGCCGCAGAAGGGCAGGGAGTTGAGCACAGGGCCGATAGGGCCCGACGAGCTGACAAAGCAGGGCAGCGCCCCCAAAATGTCTCCCGCACTGTCCAGGGCCAAGAAGTACCGTGGCGTTGCTTCCCGCAGCACCGCGCGCAGCATTTGCCCATAGCGCCAGGACTGATAGGTCAGGCTATCCGGGCAGGTGGCGAGGAAGGCCTCGTACTTGTCTGCCAGAGCTTCAGTGAGCTGGTCGAGCCTCATGAATGCGGGTCTCCCGTGCCGATGGCCTCGCAAAGCTTCTCCATCACTTCGTCCTGCTCGGCCTCGGTTATCTCGTGGTAAAGCGGCAGAGCCAAGGCGTGGTCGAATACCTGTTTGCTGGCGGCCATGCCGCCTTCAATGCGGACGTTGGCGTTATGGGAGAAGATGCTGTGCCGGTGCAGCGCGTAGGTGCCAATCTGCGCTTCGATGCCTTGCTCGCGCAGGATCGCCATGACCCGGTCGCGTTCTTCGATGAAGACGCAGAAGGTCTGATAGGCGTGGGCACCCTCCGCAGGCGTGGCCGGGAGCCGAATTCCAGGCCGACCCAGAAGCGCCTGCTTGTAACGGCGCGCAAGCTCCCGGCGCCGGGCCAGCAGGCCGTCGAACATCTTCATCTGCGGCAGGCCAATGGCGGCGAGGACATCGGGCAGCATGGCGTTGCGCCCTTCTTGGGTGAAGGTGGTGCTGGCCCTGGTTTGCTGCGCGCCTTTTCCAAAGCACTTGTAGGCCCGCAGCCACTGGGCCCACTCTGCGTTCGCCGTAACGACCATGCCGCCGCGCGCGGTGGTGATGGACTTGCGGGGGTGCAGGCTGAAAATGGTGATGTCGGCCTGGCGGCCTACGCGCTCGCCCCTGTAGGCGGCTCCGAAGCTGCAGGCCGCGTCCTCTATGACATACAGGCCACGGCTTTGGGCAAGGGGCAACAGTTCATCGTAGCGGAGCGGGTTGCCGAAGGTGGAGACGGGCATGACGGCCCTGGTGGCCGGGGTGATGGCCCGCTCAAGGGCGTTCATGCTGATGTTCATGTCGTCGGGGTCCACATCGACTAGCACGGGGGTGGCCCCGGCGCAGAGGATGGCCAGGGCCGTGGCCGGAAAGGTGTAGTCGGGCACGATGACCTCGTCCCCGGCGCCTATGCCCAGGCAACGCACGGCCATTTCCAGCCCTGTGGTGGCGGAGTCGACGGCGATGGCGTGCGGCACGCCGATCCAGGCGGCTGTCAGGGCCTCCAGCTCGGCCGTAAGGGGGCCCTCGACAAAGAAGCCCGAGGCCAGCACTTGGGCCACCAGTTCCTGAGTGCCCGCGGGCAGGAAGGGACGGATAAGGGGAATGCGCATCAGTTGAGCCTCCCTGCCGCGTGCTGCGCGGCGTACCAGGTCAGGGTCTCGCGCAGACCGTGGTCAAAGGGCGTCAGGCGGATATCAGCCAGGGCGCGCAGCTTGGCGCTGGTGGCGTTGTGGCAGGCGACATCCGAGCCGCGCTCGGGCTTGCTGGCAATCTCGCCTGTGTAGCCCAGCTCTTTCGCGATTGTGCGGATGAGCGCGTCGATGCGCAGGCAGTTCTCGGCGGAGATGTTGACGCATTCACCCGCAGGCAGCGCGGCATGACACTTGATGACCGCATCCACGGTGTCCAGCACATAGATGAAATCCCGGCTTTGGGCTCCGCTGCCGTGGATTTCCGGCGCCTGCCCCTGGAGGATGCGCCGTGCCGTGACCGGGATGACACCCGCCAGCGGGCCGGAGTGGTTCTGCCGCGGCCCGTAGTTGTTGAAGGGGCGGACGATGTAGGCGTCCAGGCCGAACATGCGCACATAGCTTTCCACCGCGAGGTCGGCGGCGGCTTTGCCCGCGGCGTAGGCCGTGGTGGGGTTCTTTGGGTGCGCCTCGTCCATGGGTTCGTACAGGGCGGTGCCATAAACCTCGGAGGTTGAAAAGTGGCACAGCGCCTTGAACGCGCCTTTGCGCTGCAGCTCAAGCAGATTGAGCGCGACCCGTGTGTTGGTGTCGAAGGCGTTCATGGGGTTGAGAAAGGAATAGTTCAGCGCCTTGGTGGCGCAGTTGAACACCACATCGACCTTGTGCGCGGCGAAAATGTACTCCAGCGAGGGCATGAACTCGGCGTCCTCGCGGTAGAGAACCGCTCCCGCGGCAAGGGCCTGGGTCAGGTTTTCCAGGTTGCCCAGGAAAAGGTTGTCCACCACCACAACCTCGCGGGCGCCCTCCCGCAGCAGGCGATCGACAAGGTGGCTGCCGATGAAGCCCGCACCTCCTGTGACAAGCGCACAGCAGCCCGCAAGCAGCGTGCGCTCCGTGCTATTCGATGACATCGCAGGCCTCCTCGGCTCTGTTTCCATCGCGGTCCACAAAGCATACGTGCCGCGCCGGGTTGCCAATAACCATGGAGTACGGGGCCACGTCTCGGGTGACGACGCTGCCCGCGGCCACCATGGCGTATTCGCCGATGGTGACGCCGCAGCGCACGGTGACGTTGGCCCCGAGGCTTGCGCCGTGTTCCACCACGGTGGGGGAAGCCTCCCAGGCGTCGTTGAAGGCGCGCGGGATGCGGTCGTTGGTGAAGGCCACATGGGGGCCGATGAACACCTCGTCCTTGATGGTGACGCCGAAATAGATGGAGGAGCTGTTTTGGATCTTGCATCGGTCGCCGATTCGCACATGCTGGTCGATGTAGACATCCTTGGCGATGACGCACTCGGCGCCGATGGTGGCGTACTCGCGCACCTGGGCGTTCATCCAGATATGGGTCCCAGGGCCGATGCTCGCCCGGTTGTCCACCCAGGCTGTGCTATGGACGACCACGCCGGGGAAGCGTTCGGACTGCTGCATGACAAAGGCGGCGGGAGGCCCGGAGTTCTGGTTCATGGGTCAGACTACCTTCCAGTTGGGACGACTGAGGAAAATGTCCCTGTTTTTCGCAAAATCTCCTGGCAGAATGGGCATGGCGCGAACCTTGCGCTTGATCTTGCCTTCAGCGATTCCCGCCAGTTCGTCCAGTCTCGCCCGGTCCACATCGCCGACGATGAGCACGTCGATGAGGCCTGAATCCTTGCCCTGGGCGTAGTCGTCCAGAATGTACACGGCCTCCACCTTGCCCAGGCTTGCGATAACGTCGTCAAGCAATTGGTCGATGCCCAGGGTCTTGCGCACGATGGAGCTGATCTCGGGAAAGAAGGGGTGCTTGGTATTTGCGCGGAAATAGATGGAACGGCCCGACTGCTCCCGCTCAAGATATCCGGCGTTGGAAAGGCTGTCGAGTTCCTCCTTGAGGGCATTGGGCGAGAGGGCGAACTCCTTGGCAAGCTCCCGCAGGTAGCAGGAAACCCCAGGGTTCAGGAACAGCTTCAGCAGAAGCTTGATGCGCGTTTTTGACGTGAAAAGCTCAGTTAGCATGAGTAGTCTGTACAGCAAAGTTGTACGGAATGTCAACGCGGCCAGGTCGGTTTTCTACCCATCCCCCCGCAGCGCGGCGATGGGGTCCAGGGCGGCGGCCTGTTTGGCCGGGCGCATGCCGAAGACCACCCCGATGGCCACGGCGCTGGCCAGGGAAAGGAAGAAGACCTTCCACGAGAACAGGATGGTGAGCATGCCCAGCCGGGTGAGCAGCTGGCCGAGGCCCAGGCCCAGGCTCAGGCCCACCAGCCCGCCGATGGCCGTGAGGATGGCCGCCTCCATGAGGAACTGGAGCAGGATGGCCTGGCTGGTGGCGCCCACGGCCTTTTTCAGGCCTATCTCGCGGCTGCGCTCGCTGACGCTGATGGAGAACAGGTTGGCCAGCACGAAGCCGCCCACGGTCATGGCCGCGGCGGCCGTGACGCCCAGGAAGGCCACCAGCCCGCCCTTGAACACCGCCAGGAACTTGAGCACCTCATCGGCGGTGATGATGGAAAAGTCGTCGTCCTGGCTGGGGTCCAGCCCGTGGCTCATGCGCATGAAGGAGCGCAGGTTCTCCACGTGGGAGGCCATGCGCCCCGGCTCCAGAAACTTGATGCGCATGGCGCGGAAGTACTTGCGGTCCATGTTGAACCGGCTGGTGAGGGTGGTGATGGGGATGATAACGCGGTCGTCCACATCGCCGCCGCCGCCGCTGGCCCCGCGGTACTTAAGCCGACCGATGACCTGCACCTGGAATTTGTCCAGCAGGATGGTGCGGCCCACGGGCGAGGCCTCGCCAAACAGCTCCCGGGCGGGCTTATCGCCCAAAATGGCCACGCGTGCGGCCAGGCGCACGTCCTCCTCGCTCAGGTCGCGGCCCTCCACCAGGGGCCAGTTCCAGGCCTCGGCGTAGTTTTCCGTGGCGCCGATGACCTGCGTGCCCGGCACGGAGGCGTCCTGGTATTTGAGGGGGATGTCGCCCTTGGAGCGCATGGGCACCACCACCGTGACCCCGGGCAGGGATTGGCGGATGCCGCGCATGTCGTCTTGGGTGAGGGTGAGGGTGCGCGCGCCCACGGCCCGTTTTTGGATGTTGCCGCCAAACACCAGCGCGGCGTCCGGTCCGAACCACTCCACAATTTCCACGGCCTTGCGCTCGGCCCCGTCCACGGCGGTGACGATGAGGGTGAGGGAAGCCACGCCGAAGCCCACGCCCAAAATGACGAAGAACGAGCGCACCTTATAGGCCCACACGGCCGAGAGCGCCATGTCGCGCAGGCGGGCGAGCAGCCGGAGCTGGGGAGGTGCGGGCGCTTCGGTGGTGGGCATGTGCGGTGTCTCGCTAGGTTGTGCCGGGCTCGGGCGGCGCGCGGCGCGCAGTCCGGGTGAGGGCGACAGGCATTCTGTACCGCAAACGGCTCCGGATGAACAAGGGCGCAATGGGCCCGCGCCAGCGGGGGGGCGCACGCTTGCCCTCACGGGGGGAATCTGGCATCCACAGCGAATAGTGGTTTCGCATAGCGACGTTGAGCACCCAGCCGTTTGGTGGAGCCCCAATGATTGACCTCGTCAAAAAGCAGCCCGCCCTGGGCCAGCCCTCGCCCACCCGGTCCCACGCAGTGGAAACCGGCATGGCCATGACGCTGCTCTGCCTGCTGGCTGGCTTTTTTACGGGCAAGACCGGGTGGTTTTATTCCGCCGCCACGGTGCTCGTGGTCAACATGGCCTGGCCCTCGGCTTTCCTCCCCGTCTCCACGGTGTGGTTTGGGCTGTCCGCCCAGCTTGGCAGGATTATGTCGAAGCTTGTGCTGACCCTGGTGTTCTTCCTGGTGGTGACTCCCGTCGGGCTGCTGCGGCGGGCTCTGGGCAAGGATGCGTTGTGTTTGCGCGGCTTCAAGAGCGGAACCTCCTCCGTGTTCACGGTTCGCTCCGGCACGTTCACCCCCAAAGACCTGACCACGCCATTTTAGGAACAGCGCATGGTTATTTCCCGCGACCTTTGGGGCTTCAGGCTGGTCCGCAAAACGCTCCGGCCTGCTCGGGTCATCCCCGCTCAGCCGCTCTTGGGTGCGCGGGTTGTGCCCACCAGTGGTTCGGCCACCGCACCTGCTGTCCATTTACCCTATTGAGTGGTGTGCATGCCCCAGGCAATACTCGGCATCAGCGCGTACTACCACGATTCCGCCGCCGCGCTCCTGGTGGACGGGCGCATCGTGGCGGCGGCCCAGGAAGAACGCTTCACCCGTAAGAAGCACGACTCGGCCTTCCCGCGCCAGGCTGCGCGGTACTGCTTAGCCGAGGCTGGGCTTGACCCGGCGGAGCTTGCCGCCGTTGCCTTTTACGACAAGCCGTACCTGAAGTTCGAACGCCTGCTGGAAACCTACCACGCCTTTGCCCCTAGGGGGCTGCGCAGTTTCCTGGCCTCCATGCCGGTGTGGATCCGCGAGAAGCTCTTCATGCGCAGGATGCTGAAGGACGAGCTCCACCGCCTGGGCGCGCACAATCCCAATCTCCTGTTCCCGGAGCACCACCTCTCCCACGCGGCGAGCGCCTTCTACCCCTCGCCCTTTGAGGAAGCGGCCATCCTGACCATCGACGGCGTGGGCGAGTGGGCCACCACCACCATCGGCAAGGGGGCGGGCAAGGACATCGAGATCCTGCGCGAGCTGCACTTTCCGCACTCCCTTGGCCTGCTCTATTCCGCTCTCACGGCCTGGTGCGGGTTCAAGGTCAACAGCGGCGAATACAAGCTCATGGGCCTGGCCCCGTACGGCATGGAGGGCGGCGAGCGCGTGGAGCGCTACCGTCGCGTCATCCTGGAGCGCATGGTGGACCTGCGGCCCGATGGTTCGCTGCTGCTCAACATGGACTATTTCGACTACGCCACCGGGCTCACCATGTGCAATGCGCCGCGCTTCACCGAGGCCCTGGGCCTGCCGCAGCGGCCCTCGGAGAGCGAGATCACCCAGGAGTACATGGACCTGGCCCTGGCCATCCAGCAGATCACCGAGGAGGCCGTGTTCCGCATGGCCGAGACGGCCCGCGAGCTGACGGGCTGCCGCAATCTGGTCATGGCGGGCGGCGTGGCGCTCAACTGCGTCGCCAACGGCAAGCTGCTGCGCCGGAACACCTTCGACGACATCTGGATTCAACCCGCGGCGGGCGATGCGGGCGGCGCTTTGGGCGCGGCCTTGGCGGGCTGGCACATCGCCCTTGGGCAGCAGCGCGCGCCGATTGTGCCAGATGCCATGCGCGGCAGCTACCTTGGCCCCGCCTTCACCGGCGCCGACATCGAGCGCAGCTGCAAGCGCCTGGGGGCCGTGGCCGAGCACCAGGACGACTTCGGCGTTCTGTGCTCCAAGGTTTCCGCCCTGCTGGGTGAGGGCAAGGCCGTGGGCTGGTTCCAGGGCCGCATGGAGTACGGCCCGCGCGCCCTGGGCGGCCGCAGCATCCTGGGCGACCCGCGCCACGGCGATATGCAGAAGAAGCTCAACCTCAAGATTAAGTACCGCGAAGGATTCCGGCCCTTTGCGCCCTCCGTGCTGGAGGAGCGCACGGCCGAGTGCTTCGAGCTGGACCGCCCCTCGCCGTATATGTTGCTGGTGGCCCCCGTGACCCAGGCCCGGCGCAAGCCCGTTCCGGAGGAGTACGCCAGCCTGTCCATGTACGACAGGCTCTATGTGGAGCGCTCCGACCTGCCCGCCATCACCCATGTG